>NZ_JABXEM010000015.1:0-73485 GCF_013372595.1 Myxococcus sp. AM011 | reverse complement strand
GGAGGGGGGTCTTCATCCGAGGGGGTCTCACCCCGACGTCGGCGACCCCTCCGGCCAGGGGGGAAGCGGCGCGGGCTTCGTCCTGACTCATATCCTGAACCTGGGCCCCGGTCAGCAGCCACGGGGCGGCGAGGGTGTCGCTGAAAACACTCGCATGTCAGGGATGAAATATCCGCGCGTCATTTCTCGGTGAAAGGAGCGGTGACCATGACGACGACGAACCTGACGAGCCCGATGAACCCCGAGATTCTGAACGACACTGTCAGCGGCATCGACGCGCTCGCGCCCGTCGCCCTTGCCACCGCTCTTGCCCCAGCCCCGCTGGGTGATACCGACGGCGGTCGTCCGCCCGGAACCTGACTCTTCCGCGCCCGTTCTCGAACGTGGCACGGCAGGCAGGGCCGGGCTCCCTCAGAGGGAACCCGGCCCTTCTCATTTTCCGGGCACGCACCAGCACCAGCACACGCAGCCTTGGCCGAGAGGCGAGGCACCTGAGCGCCACTCAGGACGACGCGGGTTCAAATCCCGCAGGCTGCTTTCAAGACATTCATGGGGTCGTAGCTCAGCGGGAGAGCACTCGGTTCGCATCCGAGCGGTCCCGGGTTCGAATCCCGGCGGCTCCACTCAATTGCAGTCGTTGTCGTTGTGTCTGTCTCAAACGCCGCGGTAGCCCAACCTGGTAGAGGCGCTGCTCTCAGAATGCAGAGGTTGCGGGTTCGAATCCCGCTCGCGGCATGGTGGTTTCGGGACGTAGCTCAGCTTGGAATAGAGCGCACGCTTGGGGTGCGTGAGGTCGCTGGTTCGAATCCAGTCGTCCCGACTCGTCGCACGCAGTGGAAGTGGGTTTCCTGGATGTAGCTCAGTCTGGCCAGAGCGCACGGTTCGGATCCGTGAGGCCGCAGGTTCAAATCCTGTCATCCAGATGTGTCGTTCGTTTTTGCTCCGGGATGCGATTGGATCGCAGCACGGCCGTCTACCGTGTGAACAGGGTTCGATTCCCTGTCGGAGCGCTGGCAGCACCCCTTCAGGGATCGTGGCTTAACGGGAGAGCACTCGGCTGGCGTCCGAGCGGTCCGGGTTCGATTCCCGGCGATTCCATTCACCTCAGGCGGAGATGGGGGAGCAGATCTCCACCAGCACGCCGTTGAGGTCCTTCACGTAGGCCACCGTCTGTCCCCAGGGCTTCTGCTTGGGTGGATGGACGGGGCTCGCGCCTGACTGCACCGAGCGCTGGAAGGCGGCCGCGACGTCCGGAGTGACGAGCGCCACCTCCACCGCGGTGGCGGTCTCCTTCGGCCGATGGAAGCGCACGGTGAGGCCATTCTGGGCCGCCATCTCCTCCGACGCGAAGGCCAGGGCCGTGGTGCCCGTCTCCAGCTCACCGTACATGTTGCTCTCGTGGATGAAGCGCCGCTTCAAGCCGAACGCCATCTCATAGAAGGCGATGGTGGCGGGCACATCCGGGACGTAGAGGATGACATAGCCGAGCTGCATGGGAACGCTCCGAGGCGAAGGTGAGGGGCTGCCGGATGACGTGGGTCTCTCACGGCCTCGCCGGAGCGTCTTGAAGAATTCGGACAGGACTTATTCCAGCAGCCCGGTGGGGGACACTCCCGCC
Organism: Myxococcus sp. AM011; assembly: GCF_013372595.1. Classification (NCBI taxonomy): domain Bacteria; kingdom Pseudomonadati; phylum Myxococcota; class Myxococcia; order Myxococcales; family Myxococcaceae; genus Myxococcus; species Myxococcus sp. AM011. The sequence continues at coordinate 71,867 of NZ_JABXEM010000015.1, read as the reverse complement.
AGCTCGCGAACCTCGCGGGTGAAGTGCGCCTGGTCCGAGTAGCCGCAGTCGAGCGCCAGGGTGCTCAGGTCCTGCTGCCCCGTGCGCAGGCGGGCCACGGCCCGCTGGAAGCGGAGCACCCGGGCGAGCAGCTTGGGGGCCACCCCCGCTTCGTCCAGGATATCCCGGTGCAGGGTGCGCTCACTGATGCCCAGGGTGCGGGCGAGCGAGGACATCCGCACCTGCCCGGCGGAGGACTGGAGGCACTGGAGCGCATAGGTGGTGCGTGCCCTCGGCAGGTAGCGAGGGGTGGCGTTGCGCGTCGCCACTTCCTCTCGCAGCAGGGACATGGCGTGCTCCACGGAGCGGCAGGACGCCAGTCGCTGATGGAGGGCGCGGAACGCGGGTGCGCACTCCTCCACGGGGACATTCAGGTTGCGCAGCTCGCGAGGGCTCACCCCGAGCAACGCGAGCGCCCAGCCCGGCCGGAGTCGGATGCCGAGGTTCACCGAGCCCGGCTCCAGGTCGACGAGGGCGAAGCGCTCCATGGGGCCGACCACCATCAGGCGGGGTTCGGCGCCACGGCCGATGGCGCTGGCGTCACGGAAGTGGACGATGAGGTCCGTGCAGCCGTCGGGGAGCACCCGGTGGACGCGAGGAGGTGTGCTTCCTTGCCGGGCAGTGGGGGCGACGAAGCGCCAGAAGGCGTCTACCCGGTCCGACAGGACGCCCGAGGGAGACACCTCCGTATAGCCGCCCACCGCCTCACCCTCGTGCATCCCACTCCCTCCTCATGTGGGGAAGATAACCCCGCGGGGAGGGGCGCGCGTAGCACTCAGCTCGGCTCCCTCCTCCGTGCGCGAGGGGCTGACGCCGTCGACGATATTCCATGTGACAACGCGTGCCCCGGAGGAGCGGCCGATATGCACTCCCGCCTGGGGACGTTAGGGCGGGTGAAACACGGCTGAAACACGGCTTGTCAGGAGACAAATGAAGACGCGTCTGTCCACGGCGAAAGGAGCGGTGACCATGCCGACGGTGAATCCGATGAGCCCGATGAATCTCAAGCGCAAGAACGACACTGTCCGCGGCATCGCCGTGCTGTTCGCGAACACCGAGCAGGACACCGCTTCCGAAGAGGATGAGTTCCTGGAGGGGATTGCTTCCTTCCGAGGTGCTCCACCCGGACTCTGAGCTTCCACGCCACGTCGACCGACGCGGCATGGCTCTCCGAGGCCGGGCTCCCAGAGGGGACCCGGCCTCTTCCTTTTTCCGGGTCCCCTCAACCGCAGTACCCAGTTGCCTCGTTCGTCTATCGGCGAAGGACACCGCACTCTCACTGCGGAAAGACGGGTTCGACTCCCGTACGAGGTACTCCTTCACTTCAGTCGCGCAGCAGCCAGTCGCCTCGTTCGTCTATTGGCGGAGGACGCCGCACTTTCACTGCGGAAAGACGGGTTCGACTCCCGTACGGGGCATCACACGATTCTTCAGGTCTTGTAGCTCAGGGGATGAGAGCACTCGGTTGCGAACCGAGAGGTCGCAGGTTCGATTCCTGCCAGGACCACTTTTCAGCTTAGTTGTTTCGCATAGTTAGCCACGTCCTCCGTCCGTGTTGCACCTATGTCGCACGCGGGCGCAAGAGGAAGGTCCAGCACGCGGACAGCGAAGCGACGCGTGTCGGGGCTGAGATGGGCGTACCGCTCCGTCATGTCGATGGAGGCGTGTCCCATCAGCTCCTGGATGACCTTCAGAGGAACGCCGCGCATCGCAAGGTGGCTTCCGTAGGTGTGGCGCAAGTCATGCCAGCCGATGATTCCCACCTCGCGCGTGATGCCTGCGAGACGGAGCGAACGCACCAGAGGCAAGTCCATCTTGCCCGGCGTAAGCGGCTGCCCATCATCCTGGCAGAACACGTAGGGCCCTCGAAGATGCCGATGCTCTTTGAGAGCGGCTACAACCGATGCCGGCAGCTCCACTGTTCTCTCGCGCCCCCCCTTGGGCAAGTCGGTCATCCCACGCCAGATGGTGCGGCGCACGTGGAGGAGACTCCGCTTCAAGTCCACATCGTTCCATTGAAGCCCCATGATCTCACCCTGGCGCAGGCCCGTCTTGATGGCCACGAGCAGCACAGGCTTCAACTCCGGCTCGGCCATGCCGATGAGCCTTTCGGCCTCCTCGAACGAGAGGAAATCGAATGACGGTTTGGGCACCTTTCCAAAGAGCCTCACGCGAGGAGCCTGCCGGATGGTGTTCTGCTCCACGGCGACACCCAGGAGTTTGCTGAGCACAGTGAGAACGTTGTTGATGGTTTTCAGGCTCAAGGCCTTGGGTTCCACGTTCTTGCGCTTCCGGATGGCCTGCTTCGAGGCGGTGAGCTTCCAGGCGCGAGATGCTGACTTCTTCTTTCGCATTAGTGCCTTGAAGTCCTCGATTTCGGCCAAGCCGATGGCATCCAGAGGCACTTCTCCGAAGAATGGGAGAATGTGGTCCTCTAAGACCTGTCGCTTGCTGATGACTGTGGATTGCTTGTTGTTGTTTTCGCTGTAGGTGAGGAATCGCGGCGTGAACTTCGCCAGCGTGAGCGCGCTTCCCTCCCCCGGCTTCTTCTCCTTACCGAAAGTCCCGTTGAGGAGTGCGGTCCGCAAGTCGCGTTCGTAGGCATCAGCACCCCGCCGGGTCTGAACGGGCGAGAACTTCACGACTCGCTGTTTCCGTCCGTCCGCGTGCTGAAACACGAAGTCCACTTGCCACGCCTCCTCTGACTTCCCTTCCTTCGTCGTCCACTTCCGCAACCTGACGCTCATCGTCGACTCCCAAGCGCAGAATCGCGGCCCTTACCCGAGGGCCACGTTACCAGTGCGTCCCGCCGAATGCGGAGTGCTTTCCCGATGCGCGCGACTCCCGGCACATGTCCGAGCCGAATGGCCTCGTAGAGCGTCTTTCGGTTCACTCGCAGCAAGGTGGCGGCCTCTTCCACGGTGAGGAAGGAAGGGAGAGCTTCCGGGCCAGTAGAGATGGGCTCGGACATGGCTACCTCGGAAAGACGCGGCGGGGCGCGAGGCGACCGAGGGCGTGAATCCCGATGCCGATGGCGTCCCAGACGTTGTGGTGGAGGGTGGCGGCGCTGGGCAGTTCGACGCGAAGATGCTCGGCGGCGTCGAGGCGCTGTTTGATGCGCTCGATGAACGCGTCCGGGTCGACGGTCCCCTTCCAGTCGCGCGGGTAAACGCTGCGCCGGCTGGCGACGTTCGGCAGGAAGCCGCCGAGCATCCCCACGACGCCTGCCAGTTGGATGAGGTCGTTCTGGTCGCCCTTCTGGTGCGCAGCGGCGTAGACGCGAGGCGTCTCGATGATGAGCTGGATGGGCTCGTCACCCACGCGGGGGCGGAGCCACTCACGGACCGCGAAGGCCATGGATGCCCACGAGGCCAGCGACAGCTCTCCGTCCTGGCGCTTGGAGATCTTCGGCAGCCCAGCGGCCAGGAGTGACGCGCGTTCATGCACCGGCACGTCGAACACAGCGACACCGCAATGCCGGAGGCCAGGGTCGATAGAAACGAGCTTCGCGGCTCGGTGCTCGGGGGGATTTTGGGAAGGAAGTGTTGTGCTCACTCCTTCTTCAATGGGGACACTTTCCGCGAGTGGTTCAGAGACTATGCCGGCAATCCCAGTTCAGGTACAATGCCGCGTTGGGGAGGACGCCATTGGGGCCCCTGCTCAAGACGCCGGTGAGAGAACTCAAGCGACGTGGACCTGATCGCGAAAATCATGACTCATACGCATAGGATGTACTCTGACGAGAGCGGACACACTGCGGATGACTTGGCTCATTCGTCCCAGCACTTCTTCGTGTATAGCTTCGTTACTCTGAATGCGAGCCAACTAGGCGAGATCGAGAGTGAGATTCCGAAGATAGTCAAATCCATCTTTTCAAACGACCCACCTAGCGAGGTCAAGTTCTCAAAACTTGGTGGAACCACGAAAGGCAAGCGAGCGGTTGTCCAGATTTGCAAGCTCATTGGTCGGACCGGTGCGCACGTGCATCTTGCGGTTCTTGAGAAGAAATTTCAGATCTGCGCAATGGTTGTTGAGACGTTCTTCGACCCGAAATACCACCCGCAGAGTCCGCCCGAGTGGGAGGCTTCGAACTGGCGCAAGGATATTGCTAACCACATCTATGACGCCTGTCCTGACAAGTCCCTTGTTGAATTCCTAGCGGCGGTCAAGCTCGACGATGAGGACTCCATTAGGAAATGCGGAGAGGCATTTGCATCGCTGCTGAAGCTGCATCCAAGTTCACAGGCGAGCCAAGCCGGCATCCTCATGGAGAGGGGATTGTCTAGGTTTTATAGATTTGGCATGCGGGTTGAGGATACGCCCAAGCATGCAGAGCGCCCTGCGTCGGCTGTTGTGGCCCTCGTGCCGGCATTGGCGCATATCAATGCGTTCCTTGAGGAACGCAATATGACTGTGGAGCTTGTGTGTGATGTGACGAAGCAGTTTGGTCCGGTCCTAGACTGGGCGATCGGTCTTGCGAAGGATGCGATGTTTGTTTCTGAGGTTTCTTCGGAGTTCGGCTACACACAGCCGCTTGGTCGGATTCTCCGACGCACGGAAATTTTGGCATCGGAGAATGACGCAGGAATTCAATGTGCAGATCTTGTTGCTGGCTTGGTGAATTATAAAGTTCTGGGTTACAGGGCGGGTCAAGCTCCGGACTCCATTTTAAGTGATGCCTGGGATAGTTTGAAGCCTTGTGTCGCTTTGGCTGAGCCTGCCCACTTTGAAATGATGTCAAAAAAGATGTTGGGCTATCGTAGGGCTGGCGGGTAGGAGCCTCTCCGGCGATGAGTTGCCGTGTTGACTATGTCGGGCGGGCGGGTGCTAGGTTTGATGGGCTTTCTCTATCGCCCACACCAGTAAACGCCCCTTGCCGTCCCTCACCGTGGCCGCGTCCTTCGAGAGCACGCGTGAAAGGGCAGGCTCGGCTTCGATGGCACCCGCGAGATCCGGCGTCACCTCTCGCATCGCTTGCCGCATGAGTTCCGCCATGCGCTCGGCAGCGGCATGGAGGCGGTTGGGACAGTCCGCGCGCAGCTCCGCCACCAACTCGTCATGCACCATGAGGACGAGGCGCGAGCCCCAAAGAGGGGAGCGGCGGTCCGCGTACATCTCCCGGGACACGCGCCAGGTTGCCAGCTTTGCGCCCACGGCACCGAGCCCCTGGAAGGGCGTGTTGAGCCACTGGGTATAGCCGCAGCTGCCCCGGAGGATGTTGGCGCCCGGAATCATGACGTCCACGAACTGGCCGTTGCGGGTGTCCGCGCTGGCGCGGCCGAAGAGGACGCGTTGCTCGGGCCACGCGTCGAGCCACCTGTCTCCGTAGCGGCGCGACACCTCGACGCACGCGGCGCAGACCATCTTCACCTTGCCCTGGACGCGCACGGGGACACGCTCCACGCCGCACGTGTCCGCCACCTTCGCCAACAAACAGAACCGGACGCCGTCCTTGGCGCGTGCGTGGTACGCCATCCCGCCGGCTCCAAGGCCCCCGCCCTTGCCGAAGTTGAAAATCTTGGCGAGGGAGCGGAAGGACGTGGCAGTTGCCTCCTTGGCCTTCACTCGCGGCAGGAGGGCGTCGTATCTCTCCCCCAGGAAGGTGGCCGCCGCCGAGGTGTGGACATCCTCCTTGGCCAGCAGCGCATCCGCCATGCGCGAGTAGCCCACGTCCCAGATGGCACGCTGGGCCATGGTGCGCAGCTCCAGGCCGCCGTAGTCCACGGAGCAGAAGACGAAGCCAGGGCGGGCCTCGTGGCACTCGCGTACGCCCCCGCGCTGAGGAAGCTGCTGGTAGTCGCTGGAGACGCGCGTCGTGGACACCAGCACGTTGAAACGCGGGTTGAGGGGCGTGGTGGTGCCTGCCTCCAGCTTGCCCAGGTAGGTGGAGCGGTACTTGTCCACCTTACCGGCCTTACCCAGCTCCTCCAGCACCGTGTCGCCTGAGTCCAGGAGGGTGTCCCGGTCCGTGGCCACCTGACCCTCGGGGAATCTGGAGGATGGCGGGGTGACGGGAGGCGAGCCGTTGTAGGCGGCGGTGACGAGCTGGGCGAGGCGCTTGGAGTCCTTAGTACCGTTGGCGCGGAAGATGCCGGCGGCCTGGAAGTGCGCGCGGTTGGCCTTCCACTCTTGCTCGACGCGGAGGCGCATCTGCTCGACGCGCCCGGCATTGGTGCGCAGTCCCCACACGGAGGCGAAGTGCAGAGCGAGGGCGGCGCGGACCTGGTCCCCTTCGGCGTGGAGGTTGCCGCCGTTGGGAATGCTGGACGCGGCGCGCTCTTGGGACAGGTGGACGTCCAGGGTGAAGCGCGCATCGCGTAGCGGGTACTTCACGGCGCCCTCGGGCCACTGCTCCAGCGACACACCGTCCAGTTCGCCGTAGCGCAGGCGCCACGCATCGGGGGCGTGCTTGTCGGCGCTGATGTCGAGGCCGAGGTGGCGCCGCGCCAGGAGCGCGAGCGGGTAGCGGGCGCCTTCGTCGTCCCCCAGCGGGCGGCCTGTCTCCGGGTCCACACCATGGAGTCCGCGGGCGATGTCCAGAAGGGCCTCGCGGACGGCCACGTCATGGAAGCGGCCCGCCTCGGCGGCGGCGAAGACGGCGTCCACCAGTCGCGGGTCATCAGCGCACATGACGCCCAGGTCGTACGGAAGGTTGGCGCCCGTCAGGTGGACATCCGGCGCGCGGAGAGCCTCGCGGAACCACGCGCGGGCCTGGGCGGCGGAAAGGAGCTGCTCGCTTCCAGCTGCGTCCAGGGCGATGGAGGCGCAGACGAGCGGAGGCGCGAGGAGGCCGGGTTGAATCGGATACGTCTCGGTGTCGAAGCTGAAGAGGACAGGCACAACACCGAAAGGCCCGTTACGTGGGCCAGCCGTGGCGCCCTAGGGGAGAGCGCCAAGAAGTCCAGAGGTGAAGGGAACGTCAGCCCAGGGCGTCAGCGAGCGGTGGCAGCTTCGCGGCGGCGCGCTTGGACTCGATGGCGGCCAGCTCCGCGTCCGTGGGACTCACGTTGCTCCAGCGGTATCCCTCGATGACCTTGCCTGGCCTGCCGTCCTTCTCCGGGAGCGTCTTGGGGAAGACGTCGCAGTCCACCAAGAGGAAGGCGCCGGCCTGCTTCGCCTCGGTGAACTTGGCGATGAAGTCCGGAGAGACTTCGTGCTCCTCGACACCGGCCAGGGCCATGAGGAACGCCTTGAAGCGCCCGCCGCCGTTCTTCTTCGAGTCGGAGAGGTTCTCCACGTAGCTTGTGATGAGGCCGGGCCGCGTGGGCTCGGTGTTGTGCTGGGGCCGCTCCGACGTCACCACCTTTACTTCAGCGATGGCGGACAGGCCCTTGAAGCCGTCCTTGGTGCGGATGGACTGCACCTCCAGGCGGTAGCGGCCTGCCTTGAGGTACTGCGCGCCGAGGGCTGCCTGGGCGGTAGCGATTCGTGCAAGTGCTGCGTTGCTCATGTCCCGTGTTCCCAATCAGGTGGCGGGACGTCGAAAGGACGTCCTCACCTCCCTTTATGGGGACGCTTTCCGGGAGTGGTTCAGATGCAGTTTATCCCCCGAGTGTCTGAGACGTTCGCGGGTCCATGTTGCAGTCCGCTCAATGGTTGACAGCCATTCTAGAGTTCCGTTCAAATTTGAAGGGCTCTCTGGTCGGACGGTGGGCATCCAAGCTGGCAGCGCTCCGTCCGAGGAATGAGTACTTTTGGCAGCAGGGTCAAAGTGCCGAGTTACTGCGGGTAAGACGAGAGGGAACTATTGAATTGACTGGGGCTCTTGCGACCTAGTGGACAGGCGGATGGAGGGTATCTCCCTGGACGCTCGTGCGTCTTGAATCGCGACACACGAGGAAGCAGACTGTACGGCAGGAGAGTCCATGTGCTACATCTGACCACATCTGATTCTGCGAACTTGTGATTCAGAGAACGGGGATGTAGGATAAACTGTTAGGTTCGTGACTATGAACTCATTCCAGATCCGGATTCCCAAAGCACACTATTCACCATGGGCCCAGTTCATAAAGTTGGAGGAAGAGAAACGAACTGCTCTCCTTGATGCAATCGCGAAGGCTAAGCCAGTTCTGGACCTCTCTGCGCTTGCTGAGAGCATTGCTTCTGAAGCTGGCCTATCTGTTGACGAAACAGAGGCCCTTCTCGGGATGATTGTTAGTATTTTTACGCTCGGAGCGCGCAACGGCAGAAGCCACGAGCAGGTTGTCCACGCTGTAATTGATGCCGTGAAATCAGTCGCAAGCGAGGTGGCGCAACCGACTGGTAGTGATTGGTCGGCAATTGAGAATGCGCTCATGCGAATTCTCGCAATGGAACGCCCCCTTGGAGTCGTGACGCGCACGTTTGAGGTAATGGCGGAGTACCAGAGACTCTTTGGTGAGTCGCGCATTGTGACTGATATCAGGCCAGTCTTTGATGCGGGAAAAGTGGGGGCGCCTGCGGCAGCGATTGTGGTGCACAATCTCCGGATAGAATTTCGGGAGAATGAAAAGACTCATGAGATTTTTCTTGCCCTGGATTCGGATGACATAAAGCAACTCCAGGATGTCTTGGTGCGCGCGCAAGAGAAGGAACGGAGTTTGAGGTCGCTTTTGGAGTCGGCTGGCCTGTCTATCTTGTCTTGAGGAGGTGCTTGGTATGTTGCGAATGATTGAGAGGCTTGAAGTCATCCCGCAGGCGGAGCTTCCTTGGCGAGTGGAGCCTGCGCGCCGTCGCGTTGAGTCATGGAGGGTTGCCAAGCCCATCGTGGTTGATTTCGCGTCCAAGCAATCCACCGTTTTTCGGCCCTCAATTGCGGAATGCGTCTCAGCAGATGAGTCAGGCCTGCAAACTCAGTTCGACAGCCTGGTTGCTGAGTGGAAGAACGACGTGGGCATTGAGTCGTCGTTTGTTAAGCGAATTCTTCATCCTGCATATCAGCGCATCATTGGGCTCGGGCGCCCGGCCATCCCATTGATTCTGCGAGAACTCAGGGAGTCACCTAACCATTGGGGGTGGGCCTTGACCTCAATTACTGGCGAAAATCCAGTCCCGGCCGAGGACGCGGGGCGTCTGCGGAAGATTCGGGATGCCTGGTTGAGGTGGGGTGTGTCGCAGGGTATCGTCTTCTGATGACTGGTTATATTCATGCGGCCTTCCCGGAGACTGTCCATACTCATCTTAGAATCACGAGCAGGCGCACGGCGGAATATAATTGCATAGCTTGGGCCGCAGAGGATGATGAGCGTTGGTGGTGGCCGTTTGCGGGCACGTTTGCTTACTGGCCGCCTGGTGTGCCACTTGAAGAAAGTGTGGCGGCTTTTGAGCAGGCGTATGGAACACTCGGCTATGTTGCCTGTGGTATGTCTAGCCAGCCAGATGAGGGGTGGCAGAAAATTGCGCTCTATGAAAAGACGGGTGTGATTACTCATGCCGCAAGGCAATTGCCCAATGGCCTGTGGACCAGTAAATTAGGGGAAGCAGAGGACGTAGAGCATGAACTGAAGGGACTTGAGGGAGCTGAATATGGACGTGTCTGCCTTATCTTGAAGCGAAAGCAAGGCTGAGACTTTAGGGTCGTAGCAGGAGTTTTTGCGCCTGCCCGTCCGTCTGCTGGATGAACCGCGCTCGTTCGAAAGCCGTGTCGAACGCATCCGCGAAATCCTGAGTGTGCAGGCACACCTCTACCTCGACGTATGGGGCCTGTTGTCCAGGGCGATGCGTACGTGCGAGTAGTTGCTCCCACGTGGCGCCGTCCGAGGGGGGCGTTACCACGAGATTCCGGCAGAACTGCTGGAGGTTCTTCCCCGTGGCGTGTGCCTTGATGCTCGCCACCACGGAGCGCATCCCCGTCTCACGGAGGATGGCCTCGGACGCGGCCTTGCCCCCGCCATAGAAAGGCACACCCGCTGCCTTGGCGATGCGTCCGCCCAGCTCCGGGTACTCGACCCAGACGATTCCCACCTGTGAGCGCGCCCACTCCGCCGCGTTCTTCACAAGAAAGTCCGACACCCAAACGGCCTGGGGCTCGGGTTGCACGGCGGCATGAATCTCCGCCCACTCCGCCCACGTCCTCGCGTGCCAGACGGGCTTGTCGCCCTCATAGGGCGGCGTCAAGTGCGCGCGGATGGCGGCCTTGGTGAGAAGTCCTGGTGAGTCCAGGTGCTCGCGGCGCTCGCCTTTGAGTTCCTCCCAGACTTCCTTGTTCCACGCCTTGCGCCGCGCGAACCACTTCTCAATCAGCTCCGGCGGCTCGCCCCTCGGGTAGCGCCAACGGTGGAAGAAGCCGGCGGACAACTGGCGGGCGCATGCCACGGACTGGAGCTGCTCCTGGAACTGCTCCCCATCCGGACGCTCGCCCGCGTGCGCCAGTTCGATGAAGGCGAGGAGCTGCGCAGGCACGGGGCCCGGGTATCGCGGGCGGATGATGAGCGGCTTGTCCAGGGCGCTCTCTTCCGTGGCCACTACGCCGCACGTCGAGTTGCGGCGGCGTTGGAAGCCCTCGCGCACGTGCTCGTTGGGCTCGCACAACTGCTCCAGCGCGCCAGGAGGGGCCACCACCTTGCCCGGGTCTAGGGCCGTTCCCCACTCCTCGACGACGTGGTGTGCGAGCGGCAAGGGCGAGCCCTCACCGAGCGCCAGGCGCGAGAGGTGCGCGTAGTCCTTGATACTCTTGGACGCGAAGGTGCCGGAGAGCGCCACGAGGCGCGTCCGTGGATGCTCCTCGAAGTAGCGGAGGAATCGGCCCGTGCGCGTGGACTTCGGGTCCTTGAGGTTGTGCGCCTCGTTGAGAATGACGAGGTCCGGGCGGATGCGCTCCAGGAGGTTCGTCGCTTCCTGGCTGGAGAGTTTGTTGTACGAAACGACGTGGAGCACCGGCAGACCCACGCGGAACCACCTGCCGCCCGCGAGGTTGGGCAGTCTCCAGTGCGCGCCGTAGTAGCTCCACTCGACTTTGAACTGGGGCAGGAGGTTGGCGGGGATGAAGAGGACGGCCACGCGGCAGCCCGGCATCACCATGGGCGTGAGGAACGTTGTCAGCTCCTTGCCGTGCCCCGTGCCGATGGGCGCGAGGAGGCCACCGACGCGCGAGGCTTCCAGGAGTGCCTGGGCCTGCACCCGCCGCAGCTGCGTAGGGCATGGGCGCGGCGGGGACATGCTCGCGCAGCTACACGGGCCGGGTGGCGCGCGTAGCTGGGCCTCCAGTGCCTCGACGTCCGCCGCTGTGTAGGCGGTGGCGAGGTTCCGCCGAGGCAGGGCGAGGATGCGGCCGAGGTCCGCCGAGTAGCCCACGGGAGAGCGCCCGTAGACCGGAGCGCGCTCCTCGGGCGGCGGGGGGCTGGAGGGCGTGGGAGTGACGCCCAGTCGTTCAAGCAGCCGCATCTCGAGCCCCTTCAGCGAGCGCCGCGCACGAAGTCACCGGGACCGCACATGGGCTCCAGGGCCTCGACGGCGAGTTGCAGCAGCTCCGAGTGGGCGAGGCCGAGGGCGGCGTAAGCACCGGGGGCGGGCGGCGCGTTGCGGATGGCCATGGAGAGCGCCCCCTTCCACCTGCCGAAGCCCAGCGTGCTCTCGGCTCCCGCGAAGCGCAGGTCCGCCACGCCGCCGGCCTCGCTCACCTGGGCGGCCATCGTCGCCACGTACTCGGACAGCGACGCGGCGGGCATGTTGGGAACGCAGTCCACGAAGAGGCGCAGGCGCTCTCCGTGGGGGCTCGGCGCAGCCGACGGGCTGGTGACGGGCGCCTGGGGCTCGGAGGGCTCCGGAGTGGTCTGGACCTTCGGCTTGCGTCCACGGCGTTTCGGCGCGGCGTCCGTGGCGATGGTGGGCGATGCGGGAGGCGCGTCCGGAGGAAGCACGGCGGCCACCTCGGCACCAGGGCAGGACACATGCAGCACGTCACCCGAGCGGAGCTTGCTGGTGTTCTCCGGCGTCAGGGCCTCGCCGCACCTGTCGCATGCCCCGAGCGGCTCGGGGATGACCTGGTGGGGCACGGTGAGCGGGAGCTGCGCGGCGGTGTCGGGGGACTGGGGCTTGGGAATGAAGCGGTTCAACAGGGACATGGTGCGTTCTCCGGAGATGCACTGCGCTTTGAAGGGGCACCCGCCGTACTTCTCGCAGGCGCTGAAGTTGGGCGGCGCGTCAGCGGTGCGCATGGCGCGGGCCACCTCGCGCATGCGGCGCACCATGGGGACGACCTTCTCTGTCCACTCGCGCGTGACGTGCTCGACGCTCACGGAGGCCAACACGCTCGCTGCGCGCTTCGCGCCGCGCGTCTGGAAGTAGAGGTGTTCCAGCTCCAGCACGCGGACACCTGGGAAGCGCGCGTCCGAGAGGGCCGCCCAGACGCCGTAGCCCACCATCTGCAATCCGGCCTCGGTGCTTGCGTCGGCCAGTTGCGTGGGTGTCGCCGCGTAGCGCCCCACGTTGGAAGAGAACTTGTGGTCCGTGACGCGCAGCACTCCATCCGCGAGTCGGCGTGGGTTGATGAGGTCGATGTGTCCGATGAAAGGGACACCATCCGCCGACAGAGGCGAGGGCGTGCCGAAGGACTCTTCAACCAGGAGGTCCGCGCCCGGAGCTGGAAGCAGATGGCGCCCCGCCCGCGCGACGTCGCCCAGGACGTCCTCGCCCGTGCGGAGGTAGTGCTCCAGTTGCGCGTGCCCCTCGACGCCCAGGGCTTGAGCCTTCGTCTCGGGCTCGGGCACTCGCAGCACCTTGGCGAAGAACCAGCGGCGCGGACACAGGCTGAATTGCTTCAGCTGCGAGACGGAGAGGAAGTTGAGAATGCCCCCATCCACGGCGCGGCGACGGGGGCCCTCGAGTTGCGCGGGCGAGTCACTCCCCACGGCTCGCCTCTGCTGTCACGAGTGTTTGGCGTGCGATCTCCAAGTAGGGGGCGTGCTGCTCAATGCCAACGACGGCCCGACCTGCTTTCACCGCGGCGGCCCCCACCGTGCCCGAGCCGAAGAACGGGTCGAGAACGATGTCACCAGGACGGGTGATGTAACGCACCCACCAGTCGCAGAGGACTTCGGGCGTAGCTGCGCCGTGGCCCTTCGCACCGCCGCTGGTGACACTGTTCGAGTTGGCAATCGGAAGGAGGTTGTAGGGTGTGACGCCACCTCGCTCCGCGACAATGTCCGCAATCCTCCCCGGCCTGACGGACAGTCCCGAGGGGGAAACCCGCAGTGCGCGACTCTCGCGCTTGAGCGCCGCCATGGACTCGGAGGGAGTCCACAGAACCGCGTCCTGGTTGCGATAGCACTTGGGGGAACCCAGCCAGACGCAGGCTTTCACCGAGGGGCGCATGAGCCCGTTCTTTCGCTGACAGCTTCCTGTCGGCGGCGTGCTGACGTTCCACCACCAGACGTCTTGAACAAGGTTCCACTCCCGTGACGTCCAGGCGAGGAACTCGAACAACCACGGCCGCATCCTTCCTACATGCTCGCTGTTGGGTTGCAGGATGAAGACGGCGGAACCCGAGGGCTTGAGCACCCGACGCACTTGTCCGACGACAGCGCGCATAAGCTCGTGCCATTCCGGCTCCGACAGCCGCCCATAATCACGGTCAATCTCCGGATAGGGAGGGTCGGTGATGATGGCGTCGATGCACTCGCTGGGAAACGACGCCATTACTTCATGGCAGTTCCCGGAGAAGAGGGTCGCATGGTTGGAGTCATGAATTGGCGTCACACACTCTCTAATGGGGACGCTTTCCGCGACTGGTTCACGCCAACGCGGTTTTGTTGAGCCGCGTGCATGTCGGGCAGACGAAGCCCAGGACGTTGCGGAATCTGATTTCCCCACGCCCTGTGATGCCCCACCGACGCGCCTTGAACTCGTTGTAGGTGCCTCGGAATGTCTCCCCACACCCCAGGTAGCAGGTTTGGGTGAACTTGATGGAGAACACGTCTTTGTCTTTCATGGTTTTGCCGTCTTGATTGTTGCTACGGGGGAAACTGGATTGAGTCGTGTCGCGCCGTGGCCCAATTGCTGGGGCGCGGTGCGGATGGTTTCTGGCGGCAGGTAGACCCACGTCTGGATGCCGGCAATCCGCCGCTGGGTGCGCTGGAACCCCAGGCGTCGCAACGCGCGGCCAATGTCGAGGCGGACGCCACGCGGAATCTGCCCAGGCGTGGTGAGGAGTAGCGCGTCGCGGGCCACCAGCTCGGTGGTTACCTCGTTGCGCTTCTCGGGCGGCAAGCTCAACACCCACTGGAGAATCGTGTCGTCGGGGCCTCCGTCCGATTCGCTTCGCTCCTGCGCGTGTTGCTCCGCGCGCTGGGCTTGCTTCTCTTCGAGCCACCACTCCTCACCCTTCCGGAAGCGCACCACGGCTTCCGCCCAGAGCTGGCCCCTGTCGCGCTTCAGGCCCGCGATGTCGATGTGGGTGCACTTGACGGGCCACCACCGCCGGTAGCCGCTCGAATCCGCGCGCAGGTACTCGGACGAGTTCGTGGTTCCTACGAAGACGCAACGGCGCGGCGTCTTCACCGTGACGCGGCCATAGGGCGGACGGAAGGTGTCCTCGTTGCGCGAGATGAAGGCTTTGAGGTCTTCCGCCTCGGACGCGCGCAGTGTCGTCACCTCGGCAAGCTCGATGAGTGAGCAGCGGCCCGCGAGGGAGGCGCTGTCCTTGTCGCGGATGTTGATGGGTGCATCGCAGAACCACTCCCCCGCGAGGACGCGGAAGGCCGTGGACTTCCGGATGCCCTGGGGTCCTTCGAGGATGAGCACCGTGTCCACCTTGCAGCCCGGCTCCAGCGCGCGGGCCACGGCGCTGATGAGCCACTTGCCGCTGATGGTGCGCAGGTGCTCGGTGTCGCCCTCGGCACCGAAGTAGCGCTCCAACATGAAGTCCGCACGAGGGACGCCGTCCCAGGTGAGGCCCTCAAGGTAGTCGCGCAGCGGGTCATACGCGTTGGTAGTGGCCACCTGTCTCAGAACGTCGCGGACCTGGGCGGCGCGCGGGTCCATGCCGAGGCGGCCGTACTCGCTTTGCTGAATCCAGCAGGCGATGCGGCCATCCAGCTCATCGATGGGCGAGTCATCCGGCAGTGGGCCGCCCGCGTACTCCATGTGTTTCGTCACTTCGTTGAAGCGAATGGTGTCTCGCCACTCGGGAGAGAGCGTCAGGATGGTGAAGAGATTGGCCTCGTTGTTCTTGAGACGCCTGCCGTCCTTCGTCTCGTAAGAGAGCAGCGCGCGCGTCCAGTCCGCTTCCGTGGCGGCAGAGACGTCCTCCTCGGTGGATACGGGCGTCTCGGTTTTCGGTCTGCCTTGGAGTGAGGTCCACAACGCCTGGTTGTCCGCGACACGCTTGGCATCTCCCTGGACGCGGCGTTCGCGGTGACGGCGTAGCTTGAGGAGGGCTTCCTCGCACAGATGCGCGGTGCCCTCGCCCCATGCCGTTGCCGCGAAGCAGGGCCGGAGCACCTCCAGGATGGCCTCCTCGGGCGTGGCCGGCAGCAGCACGTGAGCCACGCACGACATGAGGGTGTTGAGCGTGTTGTCCTGCATGCCCACCTCGGCAAGAGGCTCTCCAGACAGCACGCGGCGAATGAGCGCGCTGTGCTCGGGCTTGCGGACGCGGCGCAGCTTGGCGCGCAGCTCGTAGAGGTCCGCCGGGCCCGACTCCACCGAGGGCATGGAGCTGGAGGGAGTGGCAGGGACGACCGCTGTTGGGCGCACCGAGGACAGCAACGCGTCGACGTCGAGCGCGCGGCCCTCGCTGACGTTGGTGATGGCCTCGTGTTCGTCCGAGTGGTTGGGCAGGAAGTAGATGCGCGACAGGTTCCGCGTGTTCGGGTCCGCCGGCATCTCCAGCAGGCGCTCCGCTTCTTCCCGAACGCGCGGCCACTCGGCGGGCAGCACTGGACGCGTCAGTGGGACGACGATGCGCAGGCTGGTGTGGCCAGGACGGTGACCATGCGTGGTGTGGACAATCGCCGCGTAGCCGTCGAGCTTCTCCGAGGCTCGGACAGTCTGCTCCGTGGACACTCCGTCCAAATCGAAGACAGCTGCCGTGACAGAGTGGACCTCGGCATCCTTACGGAGCGGGCCGATGTCGACGGGGGCCCAGGCCCGTTGAGACAGCTTGGTGGGGCACCTGTGGCCGACGCACGGGGCGCAGGCAGTCACAGCATGCGTGGTGAGCAGCTGTATCAACTCGCCCCATGTCACATCTTGGGACTGGGGTCTGTTGTCCTGGACGCCGTCGAAGAATGCGACTCGGACGCGAGTGTCTCCGACGACAGGGGCGGCACTTCCGGCAGGGGGCTGGTTGGGACGAAGGCTCACGCACTTTCTTATGGGGACACTTTCCGCGACTGGCCCAGCAAGGGCTCACTTTCGCGCCTCGGCACCTCCTTTCGGGTAACAGGGGTGTCACCGTGAAGGCGTCGCCGTCACCATTTCCGCTCTATCTATCCTCTAGAATCACTGTGGTGTGTCTTTGTCATGTCCTCTGATACCTCAACTTTTCTACACCCTATATAGAGAAGAGTTAGTGACAGTGACGCCTTGTTGGTGACCTCTGCCGGTGAGGAATCCGCAGGCGGCTTGAGCCAGTCACGGAAGTTGTCCCCATAAGTAGGGACATGGGTTTTGCGTCTCCCAGCATGGTTGAGACTTTGTGTCAGAGGCAGGCGCTACGTTGCGTCCTGCGAGTCCCCCTCGTCGCGTGGTGCGGCATGCCGCTCGTGCGGGCGTTTCATTCGCTCGCCGCGGTGTTGCTCACAGCACGAGCCATTGTTCTCAGGGTGAACTGGCAGGCGCCTTGCTTAGCGATGCCTTCCCCTTCGGATTCTGTGTTCCGCGAGTGTTTCACAACGAGGCAAGTCGCAGGGGGCAGTCATGCAGTGCGGTAGCGGGCCAGTGAAGCAGGATGATGTGAAGTCGGGGCGTGGGGGAGCGCGAGTGTCCCGAGAGTTGGTCGACATGTTGGTCCTCGCGATTCGCGGGTGCCGAGCGTCAGGGGACGCTCAGTCCGAGCGCGAGTACTCCGGCCAGCTGATGGACGTGCTGATGCCCGAGCTGCGCAAGCTCGCGTGCGATTTCGACAAGTCGCGAGGCTCCCTGTCGCGGGAGGACCTCGTCCAAGTCGCGGCGATGGAGGCCGTGAAGGCGGTTGATACGTATCAGCGCTCGAAGCGCGGAGAGCAGAGCTTCGCGACGTGGGTGAAGTGGCGTGCCCACCGAGCCATCATGGACCAAATCCGGTTGCACCGAGCGGACGTGTGTCTGCCGGACCGGGCCCAGCGCGGCAAGGGCAAGTGGCAGCAGGCCGTGGACCTCGTCAGCAAAGACGCGCCAGAGCAGGAGCTCTCCAGGTCCGCGACGCGGAAGAATGACGAGAGACGCGCACGCGAGGCGGACAGTCTCGTGTCCGTCCTCATCGCGCATGAGCGGTCCGTCCTGGTGCAACGTGCGCTCGCGGAGCTGGAGCCCCAGCAGGAGGAGCTTCTCTCCCGCATCTACGGCATCGGCATGCCACGCGAGGGGACGCGTGCCGTGGCTACGAGGTGGGGCATGTCCCGTCGACGTGTCGACGAGCTGTTGGCCCAGGCTCATGACGAGCTGCGCGCGCGGTTGAGTGGGAGGCTCCTCTAGTGCCGGTGCTTGTCGCCAGGAAGGGCGGGCCGTGCGCGGCGTGTGGCGCGCCTATCCTGGAGGGTGAGCGCATCGCCTACGAGCTGGCGACAGGCCCACGTCACCTCGCGTGTGCAGACAGGGAACCGGAGCTGCGTCGCAACAGGTACGCGGCCCGGTGCTCGCTCTGTGGCTTCCTGGTGCGCAAGGGACGGGGAAGGCTGGACGTCACCGAAACGAGCGAGGACGGAGCCTTCTCGCGCGTCTGGCGGGTGTTCTGCGCGGACGTCGCTGCGTGCAACGCGCGGCTCGCCCAGGTCGCTCGGTGAGATCTTGTCCCACATGCCAAACCTGTAGCTGGACTTAGCGAGCCCCCCGGGTCCGGATTTTGGACGGTGGGCCCGTTCCTGTCTTGCTCGGCGGACCCCCACGATTGAAAAACTTCAAGAAAACGCCAGGGCCCCTCTCGGGTTTTGTTCGGCCCCTCGAATGAAAGTTTGAAGAGAACTCCGGACCAGCCACGGAAAGCGTCCCCATTGAAGGGGATGAATGGCTCGTCCAACAAAGCTCACCCCCGAGTTGCAGGCTGACATCTGCGCCCACCTGGAGCGTGGCCTGTTTCGCCGCGCCGTTGCCGGCCTCGTGGGCGTCGAGGAGCACACCCTCTCGCGCTGGTATCACCGAGGCGCTGGAGAACAGCGCGGCCTGTATCGGGACTTCTTCCTCGCGGTGAACGAGTCGGAAGCGAAGTTCATGGCCGGAGCAACGGACATGCTCCAGGCCGCCGCGTCTCACAACCCCAAGCACGTCCAGTGGTTGCTGTCGCGTCGCTTCCCCGACCTCTACGGGCGGCGCGACAACGTCGAGGTGCAGGCGCCCGAGGACAAGGCCGCCGATGAAAAGGCCCTACGCGAGCTGCTGATGGAGCGCCTGGGCCGCTTCCTCCCGGACGCGCCAGCGCCCGATGCGAGCGCCTCCAGCTCAACCGACACGGACGAAGGGGACGGCCATGTCTCGTGACACGCGGTGCTCGCGCTTCTCGGTGCTGGTGGACCAGCTCGCTCCCGACGAGTCCCCGGCCGCGTTCCTGGTGAAACAGGCTCGCACCCAGAAGGGGCTCGCGAGTCTCTTCGGGCGTCTCACCCATCCCGAGGTGGAGACGCTCGTTCATGACTTGGACTTCTGGGCTCGCCGCGAACAGATGCCGCCGGCCTCTTTCGCCACGTGCTTCATCATGGCGGGACGCGGCTTCGGCAAGACGTGGTCGGGCGCGCGCTGGGTGATTCAGAAGGCCCGCGAGGCGAAGACGATTGGCGCGCTCATCGGCCCCACGGCGGCGGACGTGCGCGACACCATGATTCGCGGCTCCAGCGGCATCCTCGCCCTGTCGCCCCCTTGGTTCATGCCGGTGTACGAGCCCAGCAAGAGGCGCGTCACATGGCCCAACGGCGTCTACGCCATCTGCTACTCGGCGGATAAGCCGGACCGGTTGCGCGGGCCCAACTGCGGCTGGGCCTGGGGCGATGAGCCGGCCTCGTGGAAGCATGAGATGGCGGCGCTGGACCAGCTCCCCATGGTGCTGCGCATCGGCACCGCTGCGAACCCGCCCCAGTTGCTCCTGACGGGGACGCCGCGCCCGTTGCGCAAACTGGAGGAACTTCTCTTCTCCGACGCGGAGACGAAGGCGCTTCGGCCTGGCGTGGTGCTGCGGACGGGCTCCTCGTTGGCCAACCGCGCCAACCTGGCGCCCAGTGCCGTGGCCACGATGAAGGCCCTCATGCACACGCGCTGGGGCCAACAGGAAGTCCTCGGCAAGCTGCTGATGGATGTGCCCGGGGCAATCTTCGGCTCGGCACGGTGGGGCCGTGTAGAGGCGGACGCTCACGAGTACGCGCGGGCGTTGGACAGGCGCATCGTCTCCGTGGACCCCGCGCCCACGAGCGAGACGGGCTCGGACGAGACGGGAATCATCGTCCAGGGTGTGAGAAACAGTCCGCTTGTCGGGACGGACGGAGCGTCACTCAAGCGCGTCTCGGTGCTCAAGGACGCCAGTCTCCGGGGCTCGCCGCGCGAGTGGGCCGCCGCAGCCATCCGCGAGTACCTCGCCTTCGGGTGTGACGCCCTCGTGGCCGAGGTGAACTCGGGCGGGGAAATGGTCGAGACGACGATTCAGACGGTGGCCTCCGAGATGGGTGTCCACGTCAACGTGAAGCCGGTACGCGCCCGCGAGGCCAAGTCCAAGCGCGCCGAGCCGGTGAGCGCGCTAGCCGAGACGGGGCGCATCGAGCTGGTGGGCACCTTCCCGAAGCTCGAGTCCCAGCTCTCCAAGTTCAGCGGCATCAACGGCCGCCGCGATGACCGGGTGGATGCCCTGTTGTGGGGCGTGCACGAGCTGGTGTTCGCGGATTCCTTCTTCTGTCTGTGAGGTTGGCGATGGGCTTCTGGGAACGGATGAAGGCGGCGGTTGGTCGCGAGCCGCGCAAGGGGACGGGGCTGGAGCTGGCGCGCTGGCAGCAGGCGCCGCCGCGTCGAGGTACGGCGCAGCTCCTCGCCGCGTACCGGGAAATGCCGTGGCTCCGCGCGTGTGTGGACGTCGTGGCCGACTCGGTGGCGGGTGTGCAGTGGCGTGTCTACCGCCGCGTCCAGAAGGACGGTCAGCCCGTGAAGGACTACGCGTTGCGAAGTGCGACGCGCGAGGTCCGTGCCGGGCGGTTGAAAGCGATGTTGGAAGCGGGCGAGGCCCAGGAGGTTCCGGACCATCCCGTCCTCAAGCTGCTCTCGGACCCGAACGATCATCTCACCGGACGTAGCGTGACGAAGCTCGTTCAGGTGTATCTGGACTTGGTGGGCGAGGCGTTCCTGGTGCTGGAGCGCTTGGGCGGTGTGCCGGTGGGCTTCTGGCCGGTGCCGCCGAGCACTGTCACGCGGCTGCCTGCGCTGGACGTGCCGCGCGAGCAACGCACGTACACGGTGACGGTGGGCAAGGTGTCGCGGGAGATTCCGGCCAACGACGTGTTGCACCTGCGCAGCTTGGACCCGGAAGACCCGCTAGGGCGCGGCATCGGTCCGGCCTACGCGCTTGGGGACGAACTGGATACCGACGAGTACGTGGCCCGGTTCCTCAAGACGTCCTTCTGGAACAACATGCTGCCGCCGGCCATCGCTTCGATTGAGGGCCTGTCCGACGCGAACAGCGCGGGCGCAAAGGCGTTCAAGGAATCACTGGCGCGTGAGCACCAGGGGCCGGACAAGGCTGGGAAGCTGCTTATCACCAGCGGGAAGGTGACGTTTGCCCGACTCGACACGAGCTTCAAGGACATGCAGCTCGTGGAGCTGCGGCGCTTCCTAATGGACTTCATCCGGATGAACTTCAGGATTCCGCCTGAGATCGTGGGAGACATTTCCAGTTCCAACAAGGCCACGGCCTTCGCGGCGCGGGAGAACCTTGCCGAGCAGGCGACGCTTCCCCGCATGGAGTTCCTGCGCACCGAGTACCAGATGCGGCTGATGCCGCTGCTGGGCGACGAAGGGGCCATCCTCGACTACGACAGCCCCGTGCCGGCGGACCGCGAGCACCAGCTCCGCGTCATGGACACAATGCCGGAGGCTTTCAGCTACGACGAATGGCGCGAGTTGGCGGGTCTCCGGCCTGACCCGAGCCGACAAGGCTACCCGTTGCCCATGCCGGGGCAGATTGAGTTGAGACAACAGAAGGAGGCAATGGAAGAAAATTCCGGCTCCCCCTATGACGAGTAGACGCGTGCGGCAAAGGCTTGACTACCGCGTTGGCGTTTTCTTCAGCGCATTTCTGAGAGAGCGCTTGGAGTTCGCTGTATTTTCTTCGCCACTCGGCAGATTGGCGCCTGCATGAGGTGAGTTGCGTTTATCGGGAGAGGCTTCGATTTGGGGATTCGTCTCCATCGCGGAGGGAGGGGAGGTGTTTGCGGCTTGACTTAGTTTCTTGGTGGTCGCCAGCAGCCGCTGCTCGATGTCCCAAGCAAGGAACTGATTGCCAAGCCTTGATGTCTTGATTGTCCGATATGAAACGCCAGCCCTTTTGTAGTCTTCAAGGAGGCCATGTATTTCCAGTTGAGGGCCGACGACATGGAAGAGGAAGCCCATTTCCCTGCCGCCAGCGCTGGCGTTGTGGATTCCGGTTACAAAGTGCTCCTTGTTGTTGATGAACAGCCATAGCGCGTTGAGCTGTTTGTCGCCGTAATCCAGCATGGTGTTTTGAAGTATGTTTTTGATTCGCAGAAACTTTCTCGTCTGCGTCTCTTCTGGCGAGTTGGTGAGCTCTGAAATTCTCTTTTCGAGCTTTGCGTTCTGCTTTGTGAGTTCGGAGACCTCCTTGGCGAAGGAGGCCATTTCAGTGGCGGTCTTTGATGGGTCGCCGACCTCTCTGATTGGTGTCCAGCCCGCGTTGGGGTTGTCTTCGTATATTCTATTGAGAGATCTCTGAATCTCAAGCCTGATGTCTTTTGTGTCTTCAACAAAGCTGCATATTTTGTTGAGGACGGTTGATTTGAAATTTTTGTAAAGGTCGGGATTGTCCTGTTCAATTACGGCGGCGCCGTCCTTTTTGACCTTGGTTCTCATGGCCTTTTCGTCGAGAACCAATGCGAAGAGAGGCATGCTGTTCTCTGTCGCGTGAAGATATTCAAGCTCAATATATGATTTCTTGCTGGTGGGTTCGATTGAGCCGTATCTTCCTCCGAGAATTAGGAGGAATGCGTCGGCGTCGCTAATCCAGCGCTTGATTGTTTCGAGCTGGCTCTTGTCCCCTGCTGTAAATAGCTCCATTCCAGCGGGTATGTGTCCGGCTGCAAGAACAGCTTCCACTGCGGCCTGACGCTCATCTTCGAGGTCCTTGTATGTTGAAGAGATGAAGACGAGTAGCTTTCTTCTCACGTGGTGCTCCTGATGATGGGTGTGATAATTTAGTGAACATAGGTGGTTTTGGCTAGTCTCAGATGCCCTGGTGCGGTGCCTTGGGGCGCTGTTTGGGAGCCTGGGGTTGAGGTGACCCATGCGTGGGGATTGCTTGTTGGGCCACTCACGGAATACGTCCCCATAAAGAGAGGTGAATGCCTGCACCTCTCTCCGGAACACGCCTCTTCACCGTCCAGAAGGACGCCCCTGCGCCCGCCGAGGGCGCGCCGAGGCTCCACACCTTCCGCGCCAACGACGGCGACTTTGATCGCTACAACGACAGGTTGAGCATCCAGGGCTGGATGCTGGACGCCTTCAACGTCAACCCCGTCGTCCTCTACAACCACGATGATGGGTCCGGCGGCCTCTTCGGTACGGGACGCAAGGACGTGTTGCCTATCGGCAAGGGACGCGCCTACGTGCAGGGCGATGCCCTCCTGGTGGACATCGAGTTCGACCAGGAAGACGACTTCGCTCGGAAGGTGGAGAGCAAGGTCGCGCGCGGCATCCTGAATGCCGTGTCGGTGCGCTACCTCATGCACCGCTACCATGAGAACGAGCGCGGCGGCTTCGACTGCGAGCAACAGGAGTTGCTCGAAATCTCCATTGTCACGATTCCGGGCAACCAGCGCGCGGTGCGGGTGAAGGAGCTGGCCGACGAGCGCGCCGCCTTCATCCAGGACGTGGCGAAGGCCGTGGTCGCCACCCTCGATGAACGCGAGCGGAGCAAGGTCGCACTCCCTCCAGCCCCCGACGTCAACGCCCTGGCCAAGCACACGGCCGAGGCCCTCTTGCAGCACTTCAAGGAGATGAGATGACCCCCGAGCAGATGCAGGAAATGGCGAAGTCCCTGGGCCCGCTGGTGGCCTCTCACCTGATGGATCACGCCAAGGGCCAGCGGGATGGGTACGCCTCGCTCCTCGGTGGCAATGCCGCCGAGCCACTCGCGTCCACCCCGAGCCGCGCGCCCGTGACGGGCAAGCACATGACGGAAGGGACGGGCATCAACCTCATTCGCTTCGTCAAGGCGAAGGCTGTCGCGCGCATGGACGGCCGTAACGTGGTGGACGTCCTCAAGGGCTGGGGCGACGAGGTGGTGAGCAAGGCCCTCTCCCAGGGCAACTATTCCGGGCTGGGCTCGATGGTCCATCCGCAGTTCGCTTCCGAGTTCATCGACCTCCTGCGACACAAAGCCGTGGTGCGGCAGGCTGGGGCTCGCGTCATCCCGATTGGGGCCTCGCTTACCTTTGACCGTCAGAGCAGCACGGGAACGGCCTTCTACGGAGGAGAGACGAGCACGATTCAGGAGTCGGAGCCGGGAACGGATGCCGTAAGCCTCTCCGAAAAGAAGCTCACGGCGCTGACGGCGGTGCCCAACGACCTCATCCGCAACGCGTCCATCAACGCGGAGGAGTTCGTTCGCAACGACCTTCTGAACGTCATGGCGCTGCGAGAGGACTTGGCTTTTCTCCGTGGCACCGGGACACAGCTTGAGCCCCGAGGCATCCGCAACCAGATTGACCCGGCCAACGTGTACGCGGAGACGGTGGCCACGGCGGGCGCGGCGACGCTGGGGGAGATGAAGAAGGAGCTGAACAAGGCGAAGAAGAAGCTGAAGAAGGGCAACGTGCCGATGCTGACCCCGGTGTGGCTGATGTCCCCCAATGCGGAGACGGCCATCCTGGATTCGGTGGGTCCCGGCGGTGAGGGCACTAACTCCCTGGAGAAAGAGATGGTGGAGCGCGGCACGCTGCGCAATGTGCCCTTCTTCGTCACCAACCAAATCCCGGAGACGCTCGGGGCTGGCAACAGCCGCTCGGAGCTGTATCTCGTGGACATGTCCGAGGTGCTCATTGGCGAGTCGATGGCGCTGGAAATCGACGTCTTCCCGAACGGCGCATTCACCCGGGGTGGGCAGGTGGTCTCCGGCATTTCGACCGACCAAACGGTGCTGCGCGCCATCACCAAGCATGACTTGGCCATGAGGCACCGTCAGTCCGGCATCGTCGTGAAGGACCTGAGCTGGGGCAACAGCTAGCCGGGGCAGTCCCCGCGAAAGGAAGAACACCATGAGCGCTCCTCACATCAGTCAGATTGGGGCTTACGTCGCGGCCCGCCCGGGTACGCCGCCCGCCACGAACTCCGTCGGGACTCGCCAGGGGACGGGGCAAGACAGGCTCGTGCTCGGAGAAAGCTGCGTCCTTGTTGCGATGACGGGTGCCATCGTTGGTGGTCCCTCAACGCAGACCTACGAGGTGAAGCTCCAGCACTCCAACGACAACGGCGTCTCGGACCCGTGGGCGGACTACGCGCCATCGGGGGCGGGTAGTGCGACTATCCAGCTCACGGCTGCCAACGCCTTCGCTGAGAAGGACATCGACCTCGGTGCGGCCAAGCAGTTCGTCCGTGTGGCCGAGACAGTGGCGTTCACGGGCGGTACCTCCCCGAGCATCCAGGCTTGCGCAGTCATCGTCTTCGGCGGCGCGTTGACGCTTCCGGTGTGAGGTCCTCTCGTGGCGACTCCCGCCGACCTGTGTTTTGCCTCCACCGTTGCGGATGACCTGAACATCCCGGTGTCGCCGCGGTTGGAGGCGCTCGTCGCGGCGGCAAGTCGCGCCGTGGCGGGCTACTGCTGCCGGGTCTTCGAGCGGGGCCTCGGCCTCGTCGAGTACCCAGCTGGCTACGGGCGCCCCCTGCTTCTCCTGGAGCGCCCTCCCGTCCTGGCTGTCTCCGGCGTCTGGGAGGGTGGCAACCAGGTCTCCGCAAACGACTACGAGATTGCGGGCGGCCTGGCCGCATCCGGCATGTTGAGGCGCAGGCGCGGCGTGTGGCGGGCCACAGTGCATGCGGGCGGTGGGATAACGGGGATGCTCGGGGACTTCCATGGGGAAGGTGGCGAGGATGGACTCCGCGTCGTCTACGACGGGGGCTATGTCACTCCTGGCCAGCATGCGCTCGATGGTGCCTTGGTGGTGACGCTTCCCGAGGATGTGCAGGAGGCCACCGTCCTTACTGCCGTTCAGCTCTACCGCTCGCGAGGTGTCGACGCCATGGTGGCCAGTGAGTCGATTGGCGACTGGTCCGTCAGCTACTTCGCAGCGAAGGCCGAGGGGAAGAGCCCCATTCCAGGCGCGGCTCGGGCCCTGCTCGCGCCCTACGCTCTGCATCGGGTGAGCTGATGGCTTCGCCTTCGGACAGGTTCCGGCAGCTCATCTTCTACTCCCTGGTGATGGGACGGGACGCCCACGGCAAGCCCATGCTGGGGCTGGTGTCCTCGTCGCGGGCGCGCGTGCAACCGAGCCGACGACTCATCCGCGATGCGAGCGGCAACGAGCACCTTGCCTCGCACGTCATCTACACGGACGCGGCGCTGACCCTGCTCCACCGGCTCTGGTTGCCGGGGGAGGACACGTCCGATTTCAACAGGGCTCGGCGGCCAGTGGCGGTGGACGAGTTGGTGGACGGCGCGGGCGTGGTTCGTTTCCGCAAGGTGTGGCTGTGAGTCGCGACCTTGCTGCGGAGCTGGCGGCGGTGCTGGAGTCGGCGGGTCTCGGGCTGGTGCGTCCTCCCGCTCCTGGGGCTAACCTCTTCACCTCACCCATGCCCGAGGTGGAGGGGGGCGTGCCGGATAGGGCTGTGGCCCTTGTGGTGACAGGTGGCTCTAGGCCCCTGCCTTATCTTGGAATTGGAAGAGCAACGTACCTGTCCCCTGGGTGTCAGGTGCGCATCCGCTCGGCGCGCGAGGACTTCCAGGGAGGACAGTCACTCGCGCTCGCCGTCTTCGCCTTTCTCAACCAGTCGCAGCATTTGCCCGGGCTCAGTGTGCGGGCCGAGGAGAGCGCCCCCGTGTGCTTGGGGACGGACGGGGCGGACAGGTATCGATGGGCGCTGAATCTCTCGCTTGGTCTAATGGATGTCGGATACCGTGCGATGCGCCTGGAGTAGTTGAGTGAGCCGCAGAGGAGAGGCTGCCTGTGCCGATTAGACCGAGAGCCCATCAACTTGAGGATGAATCTATTGGCGCACTTAAGAGCGCCTTGGAGGGAGTTGGATGGGTGGTGGAGCGTCTTCATAAAGACTACGGTGAGGACCTGTTTGTCCGAATTTTCAAGGAGGGTCGCCCGACGCCGCTGTCTTTTTTTGTTCAGGTGAAGGCCAGCGATGCACCCTCTTTGAATCGGAAGCGTCAGTGTTTCGTGGTGCGTGTTGGGGTTGAGCATCTTCGGCATTGGAATGGGTTCTGGGAACCTTTGTTTCTGATGCTCTATGACGCAAGAAGTGGAGAGATCTATTGGGAAGAGATTCATTGTTTTGCGCGGACAGATACCGGCCAAAGAGCCCTGGCGCGAGGAGGGAAGACCGTAGGGGTCGATGTTTCTGTTGATAATAAATTGGAACGAGACGGCCTTGTGAGGATTGCTGGTATTGCGGCTGGTATGTTTGGTAGGCACTCGGCATCAATGGAGGCAGTGTCCTTGATGACCGAGTTGCTTGCCGAAGAGGGGATGGTTTTGATTGATCCATTTAGGCCGGAAGTTGCGTGTATGATTTTCGAGAAGGAAGGCTCTCGACGTGTCTATGTGCTTGGTCCGCTTGGAGAACGACTTAGGATGGCTTCTCGAAGGTCAAGGGAGTCGCCGGATGCGCACTTTGATAGAATTATAAGGGAGGGGCTTGGCTCGACTCGCTACGGGAAGAAGTTTGTGATGGTTCGAAATCCTAAGACTGGAGTGTTTGAGCGGAAGTCCCGTCTGCGTCACGAACGCGATATGCGGAAGTTGCGTGAAATGTCGTCTGCACATGAGATTGGACTGGGTGATGTTTCTTTTCGACGCCGAAAGTCTTGACTCTGTGCGGGATAGGTCGGTGTGATTTTCGGGTAGTTATTTGCCGGTGAGCCACTCGCGGAAAGCGTCCCCATAAAGAAGTAGTGGGATGCCCGTTCGAGTCAAAGTCGATGCCGTGAAGTTGGAGCGCCTGCGCCGCTCCTCTGCCGAGGTGCTGCGCGCGCTAGATGGCCCATGCCGGGACATCGCGCGGCTCGCCCTCGACTACTCCCTGTTCCTGGTACCGGTAGGCAAGGACGGGGCGGACGGCCACCTGCGCGACACGGCCTTCCTCGACGGCCCTCGTTACAACCTCGGGCCGCCCCTCTCCACCACGTGGACTGCGGGCTACTCGCACCCGTCCGCCGGCCCCATTCACGAGGGCTGGCACTGGGGCGCGCCCATCTTCAATCCGCCGTCCCACTTCCTCCGCAAGTCGTTCCGGCGTGCCCGAGGAAGCTCGCGTCGCCGCGTCGCGGCCGTCCTCCAGGACTTCCTCGCCCGCCGCTTTCCCTCTCACTGAAGGAGACACCCATGGCCCAGCCCCGAGAGGCATTTTTCGACAAGCTCTTCATCCGCGTCACGGAGACCGCACCCACCGAGGTTGACGAACTGGACGGCATTACCGAGGCGCCGGTCAACCGCGCCAAGGACACCGTCGACACCAACTACTTCGGAGGTGACGGGTACAAGCGCAGCAAGGGCACCCTCAAGTCCTTCACCATCCCTCTGTCTGGCCACGTCCTCCAGGGCAGCGCGCCTCAGAAGGTTCTCCTCGACGCCTTCGAGTCCGACGCGACGGTGTTCTTCACCATCATCGAGGACGAAGGAGCCCCCGTGGGCAGCCAGGGCTACCTCTATCCCGTGAAGGTGACGGCCTACGACGAAGGACGCAGCTCCACGGACGTCGTCACCTTCTCCGCCACGCTCACCTGCCAGGGCGCTCCTGTCGCCGTGTAGCTGGCCATTGCCTTTCACCTTCGAGGAGACACCCATGACTGCACCCGCCATGCACCGCAAGCCCCTGGGCACCCGCCGAGCCCTCCACAAGCGCGTCACCCTCGACGGCGCCGACTACGACATCTGCCGCCCCACGCTGGGCGAGAAGATGGACGTGCTGTCCGCGTCGCGCGCGGCCAAGGAAATGGGCGACAACCGCCATCCCGTGGACGAGGCGGCGGGGATGATGATGATGGCTCGCATTGCCGTCTGCTGCCTGTACTTCCCTGGCACCGCGACGCGTGTCTTCACCGAGGCGGACGTGGCGGCGGTGAAGAACGAGCCCTGGTTGGAGGAAGTGCAGAGCGAACTGGCCTCGGCCTTCGCGGGCCCGACGCTGGAGAGCGCGAAGGGAAACTCCGAGACCACCCCGAGCTGAAGGCCCTGCATGGGGTGGTGAAGCTGACGGGCCAGTCTCCAGATGCGGTGCGCGGGTGGGCCTGGGACGACGTCGTCCACCTGCTCGCCTACTGCGACTTGGAGGCCGACGAGCTGCGCGCGGGACGTCCCCAGACAGGGGCCGGGAGCGGCGGCCACGAGGTGACAACGGTTTTCCGGAAGCGTCCGAAGAGGTGAGGCATGTCTGGCGGCGGGCTGAAGGTGGGCGACCTCTACGTGGCGGTGACGGCCTCCATTGGCGAGGCCATGGCCAACCTCGCCAAGCTGGTGAAGGGCGTGGAGAAGGCCGCCAAGGAAGTGAAGGAAAAGGCGGGGGACCTCGGGGACATTGGCGCGGTGGTGGCGGCGGGACTCGCGGGCGCGGTGGTTGCCGCGTCCCAGTCCAATGCGGCCATGTCCCAGGAGGTGGAGCGGATTACCTCGCTGCTCTACACCCTGGCCGCCGACATTGGCGATGCGCTGATGCCGGTGGTGAAGCAAGTGGCGGATGGGCTGGAGAAGGTAGTGGCCAGCTTCCAGTCCCTCTCGCCCGAAGTGATGGCGAGCGCCCTGCACCTGGCTGTCTGGGTGGCGGGAGCGGGCCTTGCCTTGGGTGCCATCGGGAAGGTGGCGGGTGTCGTCGAGGCACTGGCCGCCGGGACGGGCCTGTTGCTGTCGGCCTTCAACGCGTTGAGCAAGTCCACGGCGCTGGCCTCGCTCGCGGGCAGCATGGACAAGGTGACGCAGTCCATGGGCGGCATGGTGGCCACCGCGCCCTCGGTGAAGAGCAGCCTCTCGCGGCTGGCCCTGTCGTTCGGGACGCTGCTGGTGCCGCTCGCCGCCGCCGCCGCTGCCATGGCCGGCATTGTGCTGCTCGCGGGCGCCGTCTACGCGGCCTGGGAGGACTCCAGCACGGGCCTCGCGGAGTTCTTCCGGGGCCTGGGCGAAAAGCTGGGGCAACTGGCGGCGCGGATTGCTGACGCCTTCGCCCGTGCCTTCGCGGCCCTCGGGGACTTCCTCGGGCGTGTCGCCGCGTCCATGCTGGAGCGGGTGGCGGCAATGGTGCGTGGCGTCTCGCGCTTGCTGGAGCCGGTAGCGAGGGCGGCGGGCTTCTCCCAGCTGGCGGACACGTTCGCGGCTGTCTCCACCCTCACGGGCCAACAGCTCCTCGAGACGCTGGGGCAGGGAGCCCAGCTGCTCTGGACGGGGGCGCGGGAGACGGCGGAAGCGGTGGGCGCGGCGGTGGCGGGTGCCGGACGGACGTTGGCCGAGGGCGCTTCCTTCGGGTTGGCCTCCAGCGCGGACGGGGCCAGGCGCCTGGGGGCAGATATCGCCCACGCGCTCAACCTGGAGCACTTCACCGAGGCGATTCAGGACCTCGTCGCGCAGCTGACGGGCGTCACCGCCTCCACCGGCAAGGCCCGCATCCGCCAGCCCACGGACAAGGCGGCCCTGGCGGCATCGGCCAAGGAAGAAGCCGCCAGGGCGCGCGAGCTGGGGAAGCTCCAGGAACAGGCCGCCGAGGAGTCGCACCGCGAGTTCATCGCCAGCATCCGCGCCGAGGAGGCCGCTGGGGCCGCCGCCTTCCGCGAGGTGCGCCGCGAGGCCGAGTCCCTGGCCGCCGCGGCCGAGGCCGCCATGCAGAGCGCCCGCGAGGGCCTCATGAATCGCCTCATTGGCGGACTGGGCGCCCTGGGGGACATCATCAACGCGGGCCTGCAAGGACTCCAGGCGGGTGGCGTGTATGGCGCCATCATCGCCGTGGTGTCGGAGCTGCTCATGCAGTCCGAGGGCTTCAAGGGCGTCATCGAAGCCACCAACGGAATCATCCAGCGGGTGGCCGATGCGCTGGGGACGCTCCTGGAGCCGCTCCAGCCCTTGCTGGGCGCCATCTCCCTCGTCGTCGACGGCTTCTTCTCCGCGCTGACGCCCGTCTTCGAGATGCTGGGGAACGCGATTCGGCCTCTCGCGCCGCTGCTCGTTGTCGTCGGGCAGTTGCTGGAGGGCCTCGCGCCGCTCTTCGAGCAGATGGGCAAGTTCTTCATCATGCTGATGGACCCGCTGGGCCAACTGGTGGGGCCCGTGCTGAAGGCCCTCTTCTCCGTGCTCAAGTTCGTGGCGACCGTGATTCTGGCCGTGGCGCGGGCGATTGGCTGGGTGTGGAACCTCATCGTCAGTGCGGTCCAGAAAGTCATCCACGCGTTGAGCAGCCTCATTTCCTGGACGGGCTTTGACGGACTGGCGCGCTTCGCTCGCAGCCTCGACGGGTTGAAGGTGGACACAGACGCCATGCGTGCCTCACAGGACGCCCTGGAGGGGACGACGTGGGAGTCGGCCATGGCACGGGCCGAGGAGACGGCTCGGGTGCGCGAGCACACGCAAGCGGTGTCGCGTGCCACCGAGGCGTTGACCAACGTGCCGTCGGCTTGGCGGCGCGCGCTTCGCACCTTCGAGTCGGAGGATGCCCAGGAGGGGCCGACGCGTCCGCCCACCCCGACGTCGCCCACGTCTCCCGTGCCCGAGGATGCACCAGGGGACGGGGAGCATCCGGCAACGCCCATTCAGGGAGGTGCGGCGCCGCAAGTCCTGCCCGTCGTACTGGAGCACTACGAGCGGATGCGGCGGCTGTTCGGCCTTGGCGCAGGAGCGACATCCCAGTCCGCGCCCATCACCTACAACATCGTCGGCTACGACATTGACGCCGCTATGGAACAGACGCGCCGCGATGAGGACCTGCGCCAGCAGCGCGCGGGCGTGCGCACCAGTGGCAGCCGCATCCGTCTGGCGTCCCGCTTCTCTCCCTTCTGAGAACTTCCACCATGCCCGCGCTCGCCCTCTCTGGAATCCCCTTGCCGGTGCTCACCGAGCGGGGCCTTACGTACACGCCCACGCTGCTGGGAGAACACCGACGTGCCTTCTCTGGGTGGCTTCGCACCAGCGAGCGGCGGGAAGTCCTCTCCTACGCGGGCAACACCGGGCCGCTCTCCCAGGAGGATGCCCGCGCATACCGGGGCCTGGTCAAAGGCGAGGGCGAGGTGTGGAACTTCGATGCGGGCATGCGGAGCAACTCGTTCCTTCTGCCGAGCGCCACCACGGGCACGGTGACGGCCGGTGTTGCGGGAGGGCGCTATGGCGCGTGCTTGCGCATGGCTGCCAACTCCAACGTCACGTTCCTGACGGGCGTGGGCGCGAAGTGGACGGTGGCCTACTGGTGGAAGCTGGAGGGACAAGCGACATGGACGCACTACATCCACCGCTCCGGGCACTTCATCTCCAGTGGAGGGCTCGTCGACTCCACCACGCCCAATAGCGGCGCGCTCGTCGTGGACGGGGCTGGAGCCCTGGCTGGGGGAGATGTGACGCTGCGAATCCTTGGCGGTTTTGGTGGCGGCATCGTCAACCCCACCAACGCGGCGTTGCTGGTGGATGACCTCGTCATCCTTCCGTGGGTGGCGCCTTCCTCGTGGGTAGCGCCCTGGTACGCGGCTGGCCAGCCCTTCGGCGCGCCGTACCCGTACCACGTGGCCTCGGGCTCGGCGCTGTACGAGCCACGCGTGGTGCTGGGCAAGGTGGGCCAGGGGCGCGCCGTGGAGTGGTGGCAGGGCGGTGCTCGCGTGCTGGGCCAGGAGTTCGACTACGAGTTGCAGGAGCGCTGACGCATGCGTCCTCTGTCTTCCTTCCAGGCGGCTCTCCTCACCAGCCCCACGGGCTACTCGACGCATCCGCGCGTCTGGGTCCGCGACGCTCAAGGCGTCTGGCTCAACCTGCAAACCCTCTTCGGCGTCGACTGGGTGCTGGGCGTGCGCATCAACGAGAAGCTGGACGCGCCCGTGGCCGAGGCCGAGGTGACCCTAGCGCGCGATGGGGCCGGTGGTGGGCGCATGTCCCTCTCGCCCCTGGTGGTGCAGTCGCTTGCTAACACCACCCAAGGCAGCTTCGCGCCGTTGCTCGCGGAGGCGGCCTACTTCCGCATCGAGCTGGGGCTGGCGGCGCCCGGAGGCGTGCCGAGGGAAGAGGACTACTTCGAGGTCATTCGAGGCCGCATTGACGAGGTGGACACGGGGCCCGAGGAGTTGAAGGTGGTGGGGCGCGACTTGGGTGGGCTACTCCAGGACACCGTCATCGAGGTTGAGCGCGAGTACGGCGACGACACCGCGGGCGCCCCCGTGCAGGCCATCATCCAGGCCATTTGTAACGACAACGGCATGGCCAGCTTCGGCCTCTACGTACCGGTGGACCCGCTCTCCCAACGGGGGCGGTACGCGCAGAAGGTGGAGCCTGTCCTCGAAGCTGTGCGCACGCTCGCGCAGCGAATCGGCTGGGACTGCCGCATGAAGTGGCGGGCCGCCACCGGGGCCTACGCGCTGACGCTCTACGCGCCGGACAGACTCCAGACAGCCGAGGAGTGGGCCTACGGCCCGGACGAGTATGGGGACCTCCCATCCGTGACGCGGCAGCTCGTGGACATGCGCACGGACGTCGAGGTGGTCTACAGCGACAGGGCGGACCTCGACGCGTCGGGAGTGCCGAAGCGCAAGAAGGTGACGGCCAGCAATCCCACGGCGCGGGCCCAGGTGGGGCGGCGGTGGATGCAGGTGGCCGAGGACGCTTCCAGCAACATCAACACGGGGGCCGAGGCGCAGCGCCTCGCGGATGCGGCGGTGGCGGACCTCTCCGTCTCTCCGCTCACGGTGAGCATGACGGTAGACCCCCACCCGGGCATGGAGCTGGGGGACCTGGTGCGCGTGGAGCCGGATGGCGTGCGGCTGGACACGGTGCACCGGCTCGCCGTGCAGGAACTGGAGCACGAATGCGCGACGGATGGCACCGCCCGCATGAAGCTGGTGCTGCGCGGGCAGCCCTCGACGTCGGTGCGCGAGTGGCTGGAGCGCGACGCGCGGCCCGGCATCGCCCCGAGCGCGCCGTTCACCGGCCCGGCTGCGCCCCAGCAGTTGAAGACAACGCCCATCGTCAACGGCTTCACCGTGGCGTGGACGCCCGCACCTTCCGGCCCGCGCTGGGACGAGTACGAGCTGCACGTTTCACGGGAGCCGGACTTCGTCCCTTCGGTGGACACCTTCCAGAAGCGTGCGCGAGCGACGTCCTTCCAGTTGTCCAACTTGAAGCCGGGTGTGACGTACTTCTGCCGGGTGGTGGGGCGTGATGCGAAAGGCAACGTCGGTGCGCCCTCGGAGGCGGTGCCCGTCACCACGGCCTACGTGACGCCCGCCACGTTGCTGCCCGGCGTGGCCTTCGGTGAGTCGCCACCCAACCCGGACTTCGAGGCGTGGAGCGTAGAGTCCTCGCCCCCGGACGCATGGGCCATGGGAGCGGGCCTGTGGGCCGGACATGCCCAGGTGACGGAGGATGCCTTCACCGGACAGCGCGCGGTGCGGCTGCTGGCGAGCGGGACGCGCCTCGACTCCCAGGCGATGATTGCCCGTCCCGGGGACAGGTACAGCGTGGACTCCCTGGCGAAGACAACGCAGCTGGGCACGGTGCTGGCCGTCCAACTCGTCTGGTACGACGGCGCCTTCAACGTCCTGTCCACGTCGAGCACCAGTCGCGCGTTGCCTGCCGGCGGATGGCAGCGCCTCACCGGCTTCCATGCCGCGCCGACAGGGACGCGTTACGTGCAGGTGCGCCTCTTCGTGCCGCTTACCACCGGAGAGCCTTGGGTTTACATCGACTCCGTGCGGCTGGAGCGCGTGGGCGGGCTCGTCGAGCCGTGGGTCGGCATCCGCACCGACCAGCTCAACGACTTGGAGAACGGGTGGACGCCCTGGGACGCCGCTGCGTGGCCGCTGGGCTACTACAAGAACAGCGACAACGAGGTGTCCATGCGCGGCGCCGTGCGCCCCGGGACGGTGGGCTACGTCACCGTCTACCGCCTACCAGCGGGCTACCGCCCCAGCAGTCCGCGAGTCCTCGCGCTTCCCACGAGCCATGGCTTGGGCATGGGCCAGCTCAACGTGGATGGCACGTTGCAGGTGTACGCGGTGCCTGCGGGGGCATCCTGGGTGAGCCTGGACGGAGTGCGCTTCCGCGCCGAGCAATAGGACGGTGGGCCACGGCTGGAAAGTGTCCCCATTGAAGAGAGGGAGGGCGGGAGCCGTGCGGCATGTCGCTGCGAGCCCCGCCCGAAAGGCTCACCATGCCCCGTCCCTCTTTGCTCCTGGTTGCTTCCCTCCTGCTTGCGTCTTCCGCCCTGGCCGCCGAGTCGCCCGGTGTTCCGGACCCGGACCGCATCGAGGAGTTCGCGCGCCTCGTGTTCGACGCGGTGACGTCGCGCAACTGGGCCCTCGTCGCGTCCCTCGCGGTGGTGGCTGTCGTCTACGCGCTGCGCCGCTTCGGCGGCACGCTCTTCCCGTGGCTCGCGTCCTCGCGCGCGGGGGCGGTGCTGGCGCTGCTGGTGGCCGTGGCTGGTGCCGTGGCCAATGCGCTGGTAGCGGGCGAGTCCTTCACCTGGACGCTGCTCCTGAAGGCCCTGGGCATCGGCCTGGGAGCTGCGGGTGGCTTCTCCGTGCTGAAGGCGCTCCTCTTCGGTGACGAGGCGGTGCGCAAGGCCGAGGATGCGGGAGAGCTGGCCGCCGGGGAGATTGCCGGCAAGGCGGCGGCGGTGGCCGTCCTGGAGCAGCTCCACAAGGGCCGAAAGCCGTGAGGTGGTTTGGCCTGGTGCTGGCCCTGGTGCTCGCGGGGCCGGTACGTGCCGAGGACGAGGTGCTGGACGTCACGCATGCCACCGTGACGCTCAAGGATGGGCGCGCCGTGGAAGTCTCCGAGGGGTGTTGGCTGTCCACGAGAGCGTGCCTCGACACGGCCCGAGAGGTGCGTCGCCTTCAGGTGGAGAACCAGGAGCTGCGCCAGCAGGCGGGAGACGCGCCTCTGGTGAAGGTGCTCGTGGCGCTCGCCCTTGGGGTGGGCCTGGGATTCACCGTGGCGAAGCTTGCCCGTTGAAGGCCGGAATCTAAAAAGTCCCTGAATCATGGACTTTTCAGGTGATTCCTGCCGAGAATCCTCGGGAGCGTCAGTGCATTGCCCCTCTTGCTCCCGAGGACTCATGCCTCCCTCCAAGGCCAGTGGCAGAACCTTCCCCAAGTCACGTCGTACGTCCTATCCCCCGACGCCAGATGCGCCCCAGCCCCTCTTCAGAGTGGGAGGCGTCCGGTACGAGGCAGTCCGCACGCTGGCCCACATGCAGACAGGGGACACGCTGCTGTTGGCCCACCGCTACGCGCAGGAGGAGACGCTTCCGGGCCTCTGCCTTGTGCGGCGTTTGCCGAGCCCTCCAACGTACGCGGAGCGTCGGCGTCTCTCGGATGAGATTCAGCTGGCCTTCCGCCTGAACCACCCCGGCATTGCCCAGGTTTTCCACCTGAAGATTCACCAGGACTCGCCCCACGTCGTCATGGAGTACGTGGACGGCCCTTCCTTGGAGACGCTGGTGAGCGCGGGCGTGGTGCGCGGCAAGCCTGTCTCGGAAGCCTTCGCCCTCTATTCGGGTGTCGAGCTGGCGGAAGCCCTGCACTACGCCCACACGTTGAAGGGGGAGGACGGCAAGCCGCTGGGCATCATCCACCGCGACGTCAATCCCCGGCATGTCTTCGTGGGTGCCCACGGGGAGGTGAAGCTGGCCAACTTCGGCGCGTCCTTTTCGCTGCTGGTGGGGCGCACCGAGTCGCCCGCGAGTCTGGTACGGGGCGACGTCGCCTATGCCTCGCCCGAGTACCTGGAGCGCGCCCCTCTGTCCCCGCGCTCCGACGTCTTCAGCCTGGGCGTGCTGCTCGTGGAGTTGCTGACGGGCACGCACCTCTTCGACGTCGAGGACGTGCCGTCACCGCCCGAGGGCATGCGCCGACTCGTCCCCGAGTACATTCCCTCCCTGCCACTGACGCAGATGAGGACGCTGCTCGCCAGCTTCGGTCCGGAGGACGTCGAGCGCGCGGTGAAGAGTCTGGCCCCGGACGTGAAGGCAATTCTGCACACCGCCTTGCGTGTCGTCCCCGAGGAGCGCTTCGCCACGGCGGCGGACATGCGTGACGTGCTGCGGGCGTCCTTGGCCAAGCGTCACCCAGGCTATGGGCGCCAGGACGCACTGGAGGATGTGCGCCGCGTCGTCGCGGAGGGCGGAGGCCAGCGCGAGATGGTGGAGTTCGGTGAGGTCGGCATCTATCCCGAGGGGTTGGAGGAGCACGAACTGCTCGCGCTCGCAAAGAAGGGCTAGCGCGACAGGGCGGTGGCCACGTGAACGAGGGCGTCGAGCTTCTCCTCGTCCAGCTTCCGCGCCAGAGAGAGAAGGCGGCGCAGCTCGGGTGTCTCCTCCTCACGAGGGGGAGTGCGCTGCGCCTTCTTGCCTGCTCCTGGTGGCGTCAGGCCCATCAGCACCTCGGGGGACACGTGCAACTCCGCGCAGAGTCGGAAGAGGGAGGGAACGCTGGGCAGCATCTTCCCGCGCTCCAATCGGTTGTAGACGGCATGCACGAGCCCCACGCGCTCGGCCACCTCGGCCCGTGTCAGCCCCAGCTTCTCGCGCGCCTCACGGGCCGCCACGCCGATGGTTACCGCGAGTTCTTCATTCATGTGCCTTCACCGAGGAGAGATGAGTTCGAGGATGGCTCTTACCCGAGCGTCGTCCAATTGGCGCACGTGGAAAAAGAGTCGACGTCGCGCTGGCGGGTCCTCGTCTGGAGGCAAGGCGGGCGAGTGGCCCATCAGCTCGTTGGGCGATGCGTTCAGCACCTCGCAGAGTCGGTGAAGCGTCGAGACGCTGGGCTGCATCTTCCCTCGCTCCAGGCGGTTGTAGACAGTGAGGACAATCCCCACGCGCCGGGCCACTTCGGCCTGTGTCAATCCCAGGCGTTTGCGAGCGACGCGAGCGGCGCAACCAATGACGATGGGGAGTGGTGAGGGGGAAGTGGGAAGGGACGTGGCTGCCTTCATCTCTCCTGTGTAGCCGAAAGCGACTCAGAATTGAATCCCTAGAGTCACGCGCCCAGCGTTGGACCTAGTACGTCCTGCGCTGCTCTGGCTTCGCGAGGATGGACTCCACGTTGGGTGATGCGTCTGGTAGCGTGCGCCGCCCGCTGGGAGGCAAGCGAATGCAAGCGAGTGACGCCGTAAGAGCCGGGAGAGCGACGCCATGAGGAACGGGCCGTCCCTCGCGATGCTGGCGCCCGGCTCCCAGGTGGTGGGCTACACGGTGGAGCGGCCCCTGGGCAGTGGTGGCTTTGGCGCCGTGTACCTCGCGCGGTGCGATGGGCAGCCCGCCGCATTGAAGCTCCTGGACTTGAAGCGGGTGGGAGAGCGGGTCGAGCGCGAAGTCTCCATCCTCCTTCGCCTCAATCACCCCAACGTGGTCGGCATTCTCGGCTTCGGGTTCTGGCCCACGGCGTCACCGGAGTTCGCCTTCATCGCGATGGAGTACGTGGAGGGGCGCCAGCTCGATGCGTGGGCCAGTGAGGAGAACCCTTCCGCCCGTCAGGTTGCCAGGGTGGTGCTGGACGTGGCGCGAGCATTGGAGGCGGCCCATGGAGCGGGTGCCCTTCATCGCGACGTCAAGGAGTCAAACATCATGGTCCGCACCTCGGATGGCGCGGCCAAGCTGGTGGATTTCGGCATAGGCGACTACGAGGGCGCGCGGGAAATTACCTCGGGCAACCTCCCTCCCGGGACACCGCAGTATCGCTCCCCGGAGGCGAGGATCCACATCCGGCAAAATAGAGGCGGTTCCCGGACCAGATTTGAACCCACGCCCTCGGACGACCTGTGGGCGTTGGGACTCGTTTTCTACGGGCTGCTCACTGCGCGCGTTCCTTTCGAGGGACCGGAGGACGACCTTCGCGACGAAGCCGTTATCGCCACCGTGCCGAGGACGCCGCGTGAGGTGAACGAGCGCGTGCCCGTGGCGCTGAGTGACGCGTGTATGAGGCTGATGGAGAAGACTCCCGCGACGCGGGTCCCCAGCGCGCAGGCCCTTCGCGTGGCACTGGAGGAGGTTCTTCGCGACGCGGACGCGGCGTGGGACGTGCCGCTCTGCGACTCCTACAGCGATGACTCGGCCACGACCGAGGGTGAGCGGGACACTCACGACAGGTGGCTGCACTCCCTCATTCAAAGGCCCCGGCGAGGCAAGCGTCCCCAGGTGGTAAGGCAAGAGCCCCCGCCAGCGTGCGAGGTACGAGCACCCGAGGAGCATGCTCCCAGGATGGAGCAGGTTCCGAGAACCGTGCGCCCCGCTTGGACCTGGGCAGCCATGGCCATGGCCGTGGTGCTCGTCGCGGTAGGGGCCCTGTGGAGCTGGTGGACGTCACGCGTAGAGGAGGCCGTACTGACCCGTCAGGAAGTAGCGCGCATTGGGAGTTCGTCTCAAGCTGCCCAGGCCGCAGCTCCCCCCACCGGAATGGAGGCCACCCCTGCGGTCGTCGCCGTTCCCGCGATGCTTCCCGAGGCTACAACTGTGAAGATGGAGAAGACCGAAACCCCGACGCCCCCGATGCCCCCGCGCAAGGGCACTGGCATCATGAGCAGGGCGATTGCCACGGCAGCCGCATGCACAGCACTGGGTTGCCCCGGCGCGCAGGTGCGTCCGCCCCCCCCTCCGGAGGAGTGTCCGCCCGGTGCCGTTGAGGCAATGGAGAAGTGGGGCGTCAAGGTGGAGGACCATTGGGGCGTCACCTTCCTTGTTAAGAAACCACAGATCATCACGGTGACTGATGGTCCGACTGAAATGCGGCTCGTCAGCAAATGGAAGCGCATTCCGGATGCGACATTCTCCGGGAGACTCACTGTGAGTGACCGCGTTTACGGCCGATTTACCCATGCGCGGACTCGCGATGGAACGAGCTTCCCTGTGTGCTTGGAACTCCTGTCGGAATCCTTGGTGAAGGGGCTGGAGAGAGAGCCGGGTAATGACAGCCCGACGTCAGCCCGTGTCTTTACGACAGGGGATGTCAGGGCGGTGGACGAGTTTGAGTGACGCGGCGTGCGCGACCTGCCGCATGAGGGAGTTCCAGACGGATGCAAGCAACATCATCGGTCGTTTTCCTTGGGCTCTTGCTCTTTGCTGGAGGTGCGGCGGCAGAGGGGAACATGGCCTCCGGCGGTGGTGTTCGGCGCATTGAGTTGGGGCCGGATGATTCCGGAGCATTGGTCGAGGTCGCTGTCAGCCCTGGTTTGTCCACAATGCTTCTCTTCGACTCTGAGCTGGCTCAAGATGGGGTCGAATTGGACGAGAAAGGGATATTCTCAATTGTCGACGTGGGCCGCATGACGATGAGGTTGGTCCCTTCTGCGAAAGTGATTCCCGGAGAGAAGTTTCGGGTTTCGGTGAGATTCCGTGATGGCGCAGCGCCTCCCGGAGCATCCTTCTCGTTGACCGTTCATCCTGCGCGCGCGGACACGGTTGTCGAGGTGTATCGGAACACAAGAACCGTCGAGTCATACCGGCAAGAGGCAAGCGAAGCACGCGCCGAGACACAGCGGTGCCAGGAGGAAAGCGCGCGCTTGGTCTCGGAAAATGGAGTCCCAGGGGGGCTAGTAGGCTTGCTCGCGATGGGCGGCATTGACGTGACTGGTGTGGCCGGGAAGATCGTGACCAAGACGATTTCTTCGGACTCGAAAAGTGCGCTCCAACCCTTCAAGGTGCAGAGCTACCGCTCGACGGGACGCGTAGCCCTTGAAGTCTTTCTGACAGGCCTCCGTGGAAATCAGCCATGGACTGCCAAAGGCGCTGCACTTCGCGGTCTCCCAGCAACTGAATTGAAAGTGCTCCGCCTATGGCAAGAGTCGCCTATCGCATCGGGTGGAGAGGGGCGCGTGGTGATTGAAGCAGAAGCTTCCGCCGAATCCGCACGCGGCCCCTTCTCGCTCAAGCTGTGGGAGGCCGATGGGCCGCGCACGGTGACGATTAGCAACGTGACCTTCCCCTGAGCGGACTTCGGGGCATGTCGGGATGACGTTGTAAGATTCCGCCGCGCAGTCGGTTCCCAGCCGTTTGTCAGATGGGAATGCCAGCATTCAACCCACTTGCCTTCCTTGGAGAGAGGCATGGGGGTGAAGAATGCGTGCTGTCCGCTGGATACTGTGCGCCGTTCTCTTCGTAACGGGATGCTCTGGAGTTGAACCCTCGACTCGCAGGGGCACTTTCCAGCAGCGCTCCGCACTGCTCGGGGAGGGGGGCGCAGAGGCTCGGCATCCCCGAGGACAGCGAAGCGATGCGTTCGACACGCTGCTTCGCGACGCGGGGCTGGAGGACCAAGACGCGCGTCCCGTGGTTGGCAGTTCGCTCACGCCGACACACGCCGCGCGTCTGCTGGAGGCGCTGACGGGCAAGGACGTGACGCTGGGGCAGTTCCCGGCACGCGTCGCGGTGGGCTTCATGCTGCGCGAGGTGCTCGCCGCGGGCGAAGTGTCGCGCGCCGAGCTGGTGCGGCGAGTCGGGCGCTTCACTCAACTGGCGGTCCTCCGTCCTGACGGTTGCCTCGCGTGGGTGCGCAGCGGACAGACCCAGCAGCGCGCGGGCGCCGTGGAGTGGAAGGCCGGTGCCTTTCGGGCGGGCCAGTTCGAGCTGGGCGTCTTCTACTCGGGCAAGGGCGGTGTCTTCCGACAACTGAACGCGCGGTTGGAGGAGACCGGAGGAGGCGCCTTCGCGGACGTCCACGACGATGCCGACTACCTGAGTCGCACGCTGGACGGAGCTGAAGAGGCTTTCGTCGGGCTGGCGCTGGCGGTGGGGCAGCTCCTCTCCACGTCCCCAGCAGACAACCTCGCGGCGCTGCGACACATGCCTGCCGCCGTGGCGGCGCTGCTGGCATCGTCGCCCGAGTACCTGGAGCGATTCCAGTACATGACGCGCGGCGAGCAGGTGCAGGCCGTCTCCAAGCTGGTGACGAACCTCATCGCCACCTGGGGCACGGCGTCTGCCGCAACCCGCACGCTGCAAGGTGCGACGTTCGCTACGGCCGAGGTGCCGGTGCTGTCGCTGTCCGCCGAGGGCGCACTCGCCATGGGGCACGTCGCGGTTCCGGTGGGGCGAGCGGCGGCGGTACTGAGCGGTGGGCCTGGAGCGGCAATCATCCTCCAGAGGGCGAGGGGGGCCTCGCTGTCGAAGGGGCCTGGCCAGTGGGGACCTGCCCAAGAGTCCATGTCCCCCCGTGCGCGGCGCTACCAGGAACAAATCACGGGCCATACCTCCGACGAGGCATACTGGGTCGGAGGCGTGGGCAAAGGTAGTGGAGGCGTGAAGTTCGATGGGTACGAGAAGCGCGTGCTGCTGGAGGCGAAGGGACCGGGCTATGCCAAGTTCTTCGAGGGGCTCGACCCGAAGCGCTGGTTCAAGAACTCAGGGGCGGAGGCGCTCATCCAGCAGGCCCAAAGACAGGTCGAAAAGGCGCCTTCGGGTGTGCCGATTCGTTGGCACGTTGCGGAGAAGCAAGCCGCCGATGCCATTCGGCAGCTCCTGCGAGGCCGAAACATAGATGAAATCGAGGTTGTCTTTACGCCCCCTCTCCCATGAGGAGACGCAGACCGTGAACGAAACTTACTACTTGGGAACTTACTGGGGGGCTCGCAAGGAACTGGCGGGGGAATGCGCTGTGCGCACAGGGACGTTGCTCTCGATGCTCCCCACTGTTGACCCCTCGTTTGCCCGATGGTTCCAGCAGGGCAAGTCACGAACTGATGCGC
Source organism: Myxococcus sp. AM011 (assembly GCF_013372595.1). Lineage (NCBI taxonomy): Bacteria > Pseudomonadati > Myxococcota > Myxococcia > Myxococcales > Myxococcaceae > Myxococcus > Myxococcus sp. AM011. The sequence goes on along the minus strand of NZ_JABXEM010000015.1, from coordinate 29,439 downwards.
TTCGGCGTTCTATTGAGCCGAATGTGCAGGACCTGGAGCGGTTGATTAGTCGCGGCAAGGACCGCGTGATTGAGAACCTGGGGTTTCGCTTCCGTGGCTGGAACGGAGTTCTCGATGAACGTGATGCCAGCAGTTTTGACGTGACGTGCGGGGGCCGTTCGGTACGAGTCAGCAACTTCTGGTTGTTCGATTTGCCCATCCAAGGAGCGAATGCAGGCCGCGTGCTCACGGGAGATGTCCTTGCCTCATTGATGCGAGTGACCGCCACGTCCTGGGAGCCTGATTGGGGCGTGGCCATGTCGCACTCCCATCGGGACATGGTCGAGCCTCGGCGCGTCCCGAAGTCACCCTACGTCGGATGGGTAACGTACCTCGCGCGTCATCGCGGCACGGTGCCTCCCCTTCCCTCCCCAGTGCGTGTCGAGTCAGTGGAGGACAAGGGCACGCTGATTGTCCTCACTCCCGAGCGCTTCACTGTGAGCAATCCGGAGCACGTAGCGCTGGCCGAGCGGGTGCGAGAACTGCTGGACCGAGCGGGGCTGTTGAAGCCGCTCCAGGCCCAACCGTAGGAACAAGAGCGGCCGAGTCATCCGCTGCTCGGCCCCTCTCGAAGCGGGTTGAAGACGGTCTCCGTCAGGCCCCGCCATGTTGCACGTATGTCGCATGACTCTGCGGAACGCGCTGGAACATGGCGGGACGAAGGGGACTGTGGCGGGACGTCGAAGCCGAAGCATCTCGGGCAGTTGCGGGGTAAGGGCGCGATTCTGCTGGGTATGCGCACTGCCCGGCTGCGGGTTCGATTCCTGCCAGGGCCATCCGCAGCATGCACGCCGAGCCAGCGGGTGACGGCATCGGTCTGACGTACCGACTTCGCCGGGTTCGACTCCCGGGGCGTGCACTCTCGATGCAAGCAGGGCGCGGGGAAATCCGCCTCCGCGTTGAGTCATTCATCCGGTTGTGGCAAGGAAGGGCCTGCCCGCCATGGATGAGTCCCCTTCGAACCTCGTAGATGTCTGCCTTTGCCTCGCGGCCCACCCAGGGCCGTGTCGGGCAGGGCACGTCCGTGTTGTTCCTGGGCCGTGCGCCGGAGCGGGTGAGCCATGAGCCCCGTCACGCTGCAAATCAACCTGGCGCCCACGGACCATCCGCACGCGCGGCTCATCCTGCCGCACCAGCTCCGTCAGCTCGGTCCCTCCGTGCAGGAAATCCTGCTGGTGCTGGACCTGCACCGCAGTCAGGGCAGTCGCTTCGCCGAGGCGTGGCTGGAGCGGAAGCCGAAGATGGAGGCGCTGCTCGGGGAGCTGCGCGCCGCCGACCCTCGGGTGCGCGTGGTGGAGGTGGACTACTCGCCCGCCACCACCCAGGCCCTCTCCGAACGGTTCTTCGGCGGTACTCGCCTGCCGATGAAGGATTCGCGCGGCGGCCCCTATCACTCCTATTTCTTCGGTGTGGTCCAGGCAGCGCACCGGCATGTCCTGCACCTGGACGCGGACATGCTCATCGGCGGTGGCTCGCGGACGTGGGTGACCGAGGCCGCGGAGCAGCTCGCCGCGCGTGAGGAGCTGGTGAGCTGCAGTCCGCTCTCGGGTCCTCCCAGGACGGATGGCACCATCGGCGTGGATGCCCGCTGGTATGAGCCGGATGGCGCACCGCGGGCCTTCCGCTTCCGCCGCTTCAGCAGCCGCGTCTTCCTGGTGGACCGCGACGCCATGACGCGGCGCCTGGGCCCGCTGCGCGCGAGGCTGGCACCGCCCATCCACGTCCTGCGAGCGCTGCGCGCCGGCAATCCGCCCTACCGGGAGCCGGAGAACCTCGTCACCCGGACCATGGCGAGCAAGGGACTGTGGCGGCTGGACTTCCTGGGGACCGGGCCCGGACTGTGGACGTTGCATCCCCAGTACCGCTCACCCACGTTCTACGCGCGACTGCCGGAGCTCATCGCCCGGGTGGAGTCCGGCGACATGCCCGACGCCCAGCGGGGGCAGGAGAACGTGCACGACAGCCTGGTGGACTGGTCCGACGTCCGCGCGGCGCGCAAGCGCTGGTGGCATCGCAAGTAGGAGGAAGCTCACCCGCTCGCGGCGGCGCGCTCCGTGACGCGAGCCAGCGCGGGCATCGCGTCCGGCCGGTCCCACACGACGAAGTGGCTGCACCCGTCCAGCTTCACCACGTTGAGCTCGGGCATGCCGCGCTGAGCGCTCTCCAGCATGGAGGAGGACTCCAGCACCCGGTCCTTGCCCGGGACGAGCACGGTGCCTCGCCGCACGTTCCGGAACACCGACGCGTCACGCTCCCGGCTCCATGCGCCGATATCCAGCAGGTTGGCCACCATGGTCGACACCCGCTTCGGGTTGAAGGGGAAGGCCATGATGAGCTCCCGCTTGCGCGAGTCCTCCAGCGGCCCCCAGGCGCCCCGGTTGTGGCGGGCGATGGGTGCACGCCGCCACAGGGGGATGAGGAAGGGCAGCAGCCAGAGCTGTGCGCGCGACAGGCTCGTGTAGGGCCGCGCCTGCGGGAGCACGGGCGCCTCCAGCACCACCTCCACGCGCTCGAACAAGTCAGGCCGCTGCTTCGCGGCCTCCAGGACGACCGCGCCACCGCGCGAGTGCCCATGGACCCGCACCTGGTCCGTCTTCGGCAGGTGCTCCAGCGCCTGCACCAGCACCGCGGCGTCGTGGGCGATGGTGCCCTCCGGCGCCGTCGGGACTTTCGCCCAGGGGGCGGGTTGCTCACGAGGCGCGGTGATGGGCAGGTGGTAGTCGCAGCTCGTCACCAGGATGAGCTGGATGTCGGCTTCGCCGTAGTGGCGGGTGAAGTAGCGCATGTCCGCCACGAAGCCGTGCATGCCGATGACCGTGGCGCGGGGCTGCTCGCAGCGTCGCTCGGCGATGACCGCCTTGCCGACCCGGTAGACGTGCCCGTCGAAGGGCTCGCTCGGGCTGGGCGCGCCCTCCCTGCGCAGCAACCACTGCCGCAGGGCGAGCACGAAGACGGTGATACCAGCAAGGACTCCGAAGACCACGTACATGCATGCTCCCAAGGCGGGACGGTGCCGGCGCCTCGCGGGGACGGCTCAGCTCGCCTCGCGCATCATATTGCGAGCGATGACCAGTTGCTGGATTTGACTGGTGCCTTCGTAGAGCCTGAAGAGGCGCACATCGCGATAGAAGCGTTCGATGCCGTAATCCGCGATGTAGCCCGCCCCACCGAAAATCTGCACCGCGCGGTCCGCGACGCGTCCCACCATCTCGCTCGCGAACAGTTTGCAGCAGGAGGCCTCGGTGCTGATGTTCTGCCCCTGGTCCCTGCGCAGGGCCGCGTCCAGCACCATGCACCGGGCCGCGTAGGCCTCCATGCGGCTGTCGGCCAGCATCGCCTGGATGAGCTGGAACTCCGCGATGGGCTTGCCGAACTGCTCGCGCTCCATCGCGTAGCGGAGGCTCTCGCGGATGAGGCGCTCGGAGACGCCGACACAGACGGCCGCGATGTGGAGCCGGCCCCTGTCCAGCACCTTCATCGCCGTCTTGAAGCCCTGTCCCTCCACGCCGCCGAGCAGCTGCGTCGCCGGGACGCGACAGTCCTCGAACAGCACGTCGGCGGTGTGGGTGCCCTTCTGGCCCATCTTCCGGTCGGCGGGGCCGATGTGCAGCCCCGGCGTGCCCGCTTCGACGAGGAACGCGGAGATGCCACTCGCGCCCTTCTCGTCGGGGTTGGTGCGCGCCATCACCGTGAACAGCCCGGCCTCCGGCGCGTTGGTGATGAAGCGCTTGGTGCCATTGAGCACGTAGACGTCACCGTCGCGCCGGGCCGTGGTCCTCAGAGACGAGGCATCCGAGCCGGCGTTCGGCTCCGTCAGCGCGAAGGCGCCGACAATCTCGCCCGAGGCCAGCCGGGGCAGGTACTTGTTCTTCTGCTCCTCCGTGCCGTCCAGGACGATTCCCTGCGAACCGATGCCGTTGTTGGTGCCGATGAGCGAGCGGAACGCGGGCGACGTCTGACCGAGCACGAAGGCCACCCGCACCTCCTGGCTCATGTTCAGCCCGATGCCGCCGTACTCCACGGGGGTGGACAGGCCGAACAGGCCCAGCCCACGCATCTCCATGATGATGTCGGCGGGAATGGCGTCCTCGTCCGCGACGCGATGCTCGTTGGGAATCAAGCGCTCCTTCACGAAGCGCTCGAGCATGGTGAGCAGCGGGTCCAGGGTGTCGTCCTCGCGCATCATGGGCAGGGGATTCCTTGTCAGCGATTCTGGAGGGCCGCTTCGACGCTGCGGACGAGGTTCACCAGGCGGGGCCCGATATCCAGGAGCAGTCGTTGGCGCGGGAGGAGGAAGGACGGGCCGCCACAGTTGAAGGCCAGCAAGCCGCTGCCATCCGGAGCGATGAAGGGCACTCCCACGGCGTTGACGTCCTTGTCCCAGTCGCCGACGGAGAGCGTGAAGCCGTGGGTGCGGTACTCCTCGAGCGCCTTCTCGATGCTGGCCTGGAGGCGCGGCCACTTCTCCGGCTCCCGCTTCGCCATGTGGTCCATGAAGTAGCGGCGCTCGCCCTCTGGTAGCGCGACGAGCAGCGCGCGCCCCATGGCCGTGGTGGCCAGCGGAAGCCGTGAGCCGATGTCGAGCCGCAGCGTCACCGCCGCCGTGGAGCGACAGTGCTCCACGTACACGACATTCAAACGGTCTCGGCTGCCCAGGGACACGGGGACGTTGGCGTAGTCCGCCAGGTCCTGCATCAGGGGCCGCGCCACGTCGCGCACCCCCATGTTGGACAGCGCCGCGAAGCCCAATGCCAGCACACGGGTGCCGAGCTGGTACTTGCCCAGTCGCTGGGAATACGTGAGGTAGCCCAGCCGCGTCAGCGTGTGCGTGAGCCGGGAGATGGTGGGCTTGGGCAGCCCCGTGCTCGCCGCGAGCTCCTGGTTGCCGAGCATGGGGCGCTGAGGCGTGAAGGCGCGCAGGATTTCCAGCCCCCGCGCGAGCGCCGTCACGAACTGACGGTCCTTCACTTCTTCTTCGCCCACCTGCTCCAGCGACTCCACGTAGGGGGCACCAACGTCATTGGGAGGAGATGAGAGGGCTGAGAAGCGTCGCATGGCGGTCCTGAAAGTGCGGGATTGCCTTCACGATAAACAGACAGTACAAATGGGTCAAGGTTTGCGAAATTCAATTCCGCACAGCGAAATTGATGGAGACCGGCCCATGGCTCAAGTGCTCGTTGAGAAGCCCGAGGAAGGCGTCGCATTGGTGCGACTCCACCGCCCCGAGGTTCGCAATGCATTGGGATTGGAGCTGCGCCAGGAGCTGGCTGCCTGCTTCCTGGAGCTGGGAGCGGACACGGCCGTCCGCTGTATCGTCCTGACGGGCGGTCCGGAGTTCTTCGCGGCGGGCGCGGACCTGCGGGCGCTGGCGGAGGCGACGCCGGTGGAGCTCTTGCTCCGAGACACACATCGGCTCTGGCAGTCCTTGGTGGAGTGCCCCAGCCCGGTCATCGCCGCGGTGAATGGCTTTGCGCTCGGGGGTGGGTGTGAGCTGGCCATGCACGCGGACATGATTGTCGCGGGCGAGGGTGCCAGCTTTGGCCAGCCGGAGATTCGCGTCGGCATCATGCCGGGAGCGGGCGGCACGCAACGCCTGACGCGGGCGGTGGGGAAGTTCAAGGCGATGAAGCTGCTGCTCACCGGTGAGCCGATGACGGCCCGGGAAGCGGAGGCGATGGGGCTCGTCACGGAAGTGGTTCCGGACGGCGAGGTGTTGGAGCGGGCGCTGGCGCTCGCGCGCAAGGTGGCGCGCATGCCGCCCTTGGCCGTGCGGCAAATCAAGGAGGTCGTCCTCGCGGGCCAGGATGCGTCGCTGTCGGAGGCGCTCTTGCTGGAGCGCAAGGCGTTCCAGCTCCTCTTCGCGACCCGGGACCAGAAGGAAGGCATGCGGGCCTTCCTGGACAAGCGCAAGCCCGCCTTCGAGGGACGCTGACATGGTCGATGTCCAAGCCCCCTCGCTCACGCTGGGTCTGGTCGGCACGGGTGTCATGGGGCGCGGCATCGCCCAGCTCGCCGCGCAGGCCGGAATCACGGTGCGCCTGTTCGACGCGCGTCCCCAGGCCGCGGAAGAAGCCCGCACGAGCGTCGCGTCGATGTTCGACTCGCTGGTGACGAAGGGCCGTTTGTCGCCGGATGCGGCTCGAGCGGCGACGTCCCGATTGGAGCCCGTTCCCTGCGAGGCGTCGCTCGCGGGCTGTGACGTGGTCGTGGAGGCCATCGTCGAGGACCTCCGGGTGAAGCAGGAGCTGTTCACGCGCCTGGAGGGAATCGTCGGCCCCGGCTGCCTCCTGGCCACGAACACCTCGTCGTTGTCGGTGACGGCCATCGCCTCCGTCTGCGAGCGCCCGGGTCGGGTCGGAGGCTTCCACTTCTTCAACCCCGTGCCGTTGATGAAGGTGGTGGAGGTCATCGAGGGCGCGCGCACGGAGCCGTGGGTAGGCGAGGCTCTCGTGGCGCTGGCCCATCGTCTGGGGCACCGGCCAGTGCGCGCGGCGGACACGCCGGGCTTCATCGTCAATCACGCGGGACGCGGCTTCGGCACGGAGGCGCTGCGCATCCTCCAGGAAGGTGTCGCTTCTTTCGCGGACATCGACCGGGTGCTGCGCGAGGCGGCGGGGTTCCGGATGGGGCCCTTCGAGCTGCTGGATTTGACGGGGCTCGACGTCTCCCACCCGGTGATGGAGTCCGTCTACGAGCAGTTCTACCAGGAGCCGCGCTTCCGTCCGTCGTACGTCCTGAGGCAGCGACTCACGGCGGGACTGCTCGGACGCAAGAGCGGGCGGGGCTTCTACTCCCACGAAGGCGGCAAGCCCCGCGTCGAGCCGGAGCCCGCGATTCCCTCGGGCGAGCGTCGGCCGGTGTGGGTCGCCGCCGATGAGCCCGCCTGGCGGGATGCCTTGTTGTCCCTGGTGCGTGCGGCGGGTTGGTTCCCGGATGACGGTGAGCAGCCCTCTCCGGAGTCACTGTGTCTGGTGGCCCCACTGGGGAGGGATGCGACGACCACGGCGCTGGCACTGGAGGTCGACCCCGAGCGCACCGTGGCCGTGGACCTCTTGTTCGGTCCGGAGCGCCGCCGCACGGTGATGACGACGCCGGTGACACGGCGGCCGTTCCTGGACTCGGCGCTGTCGCTGCTCGCGGCGGATGGCACTCCGGTGTCGCGCATCCACGACAGCACGGGCTTCGTCTCACAGCGGGTGCTCGCCACGGTCGTCAACATCGCCTGCGACATCGCGCAGCAGCGCATCGCCAGTCCCGAGGACATCGATGCCGCGGTGACGCTGGGGCTTGGCTATCCCTTAGGCCCGCTGTCCTGGGGCGACGCGCTCGGGCCCCGCAGGCTGCTGAAGGTGTTGGAGGCCATCCACTCCGCCTCGGGTGACCCTCGCTATCGCGCCAGTCCGTGGTTGTCCCGCCGAGCCCGACTCGGCGTCTCCCTCCTCACTCCGGAGAACTGACCCTCATGAGTGCTTATATCTACGACGGGCTGCGCACGCCGTTCGGCCGCCACGCCGGAGCCCTGGCTCCCGTACGTCCCGATGACCTCCTCTCCGGAGTCATCCGGACATTGCTCACGCGCGGCCCCTTCGAGCCCGGTGCCGTCGAGGACGTCGTCATCGGCTGCGCCAATCAAGCGGGTGAGGACAGTCGCAATGTGGCGCGACATGCGGCGCTGCTCTCGGGACTGCCCATCGAAACCGGCGGCGTCACGGTGAACCGGCTGTGCGGCAGCGGTCTCGCGGCGGTGCTGGACGCGGCGCGCTCCGTGATGACGGGGCAGGGGGAGCTGTTCGTCGCGGGAGGCGTGGAGAGCATGAGCCGCGCGCCCTTCGCGATGGGCAAGGCGGAGTCGCCCTACAGCCGCGAGGCTCAGGTCTTCGACACGACGCTGGGCGCGCGGTTCCCCAACGCACGCCTCGTGGCGCGCTTCGGCGGGGACACGATGCCGGAGACGGCGGACAACATCGCGAGGGATTTGGGTATCGGTCGCGAGCCGACGGACCGCTTCGCCCTGGCGTCCCAGCAGAAGTACGCCACCGCCCAGGCCCGTGGCTTCTTCTCCGGCGAGCTGGTCCCCGTGGAGCTTCCTGGGCGACGGGGCACCGTCACCACCGTGGCGACGGATGAACACCCGCGCGCGGACACGACGCTCGACAAGTTATCCACACTGAGGCCGCTCGCGGCGGATGGGGTCGTCACCGCGGGCAACGCCTCCGGCATCAATGACGGCGCGGCGGCCCTGCTCATCGGCTCCCTCAACGTGGGTGAGGATGCGGGGTGCAAGCCGCTCGCGCGCATCGTCTCGGCCGCGATTGCCGGGGTTCCGCCTCGCACCATGGGCCTGGGCCCCGTCCCGGCCGCGCGCAAGGCGCTGGAGCGGGCACGACTGACGCTGGCCGACCTGGACGTCATCGAAATCAACGAGGCCTTCGCCGTGCAGGTGCTCGGCTGCCTCAAGCTGCTGGAGCTGAGCGAGGACGACAGTCGGGTGAATCCGAACGGCGGCGCCATCGCTGTCGGTCATCCACTGGGAGCGTCGGGTGCGCGCCTGGCGCTGACGGCCGCGCGCCAGCTCCAGGTCTCTGGCGGTCGCTACGCGCTCGTCAGCATGTGCATCGGGGTGGGGCAGGGCATCGCCGCCGTCCTGGAGCGCGTCTGACGGCTCCACTCATTCCTCTGACGTTGGGAGAACCGCATGCAGGTCTACGACAAGCTCTACATCCATGGTGAGTGGGTGGCGTCCCGAGGGACGGGACACATCGATGTGCTCAGCGCCTCCACCGAGGAGGTCATGGGCCGAATCCCCGAAGGCACCGTGGAGGACGTGGACCGCGCGGTGCGCGCCGCGCGTGCCGCCTTCGACACCTGGTCCACTCGCCCCGTCGAAGCGCGCGCGGCCCTGCTGCGTCGGCTCCAGGCGGGGCTGACTGCCCGACAGGATGAGCTGGCCCGGACGATTACGGGCGAGCTGGGCATGCCCATCGCGTTGTCGAAGCCCATCCAGGTGGGCACGCCCATCGCCGTGACGGGCACCTATGTGCAACTCCTCCAGGACCTGTCCTTCGAGGAGCAGGTGGGCAACTCGCTGGTGGTGCGCGAGCCGGTGGGCGTCGTCGCCTGCATCACCCCGTGGAACTATCCGCTCCATCAGACCATCGCGAAGGTGGCCCCCGCGCTGGCGGCGGGCTGCACCGTCGTCCTCAAGCCGAGCGAAGTGGCCCCGCTCAACGCCTTCATGCTCGCGGAGATTCTCCACGAGGCTGGTGTGCCGCCCGGGGTCTTCAACCTCGTCTCGGGGACGGGCCCCCTCGTCGGTGAGGCGCTCGTGCGTCACCCCGAGGTGGACATGGTGTCCTTCACGGGCTCGACGCGGGCGGGACGCCGGGTGTCGGAGCTCGCATCAGCCACCGTCAAGCGCGTGTCCCTGGAGCTGGGGGGCAAGTCCGCGTCCATCGTCCTCGACGACGCGAACCTCAAGACCGCCGTGAAGCGGAGCGTCGGCAGCTGCTTCCTCAACAGCGGGCAGACGTGCACGGCCCACACGCGCCTGCTCGTTCCGCGCGCGCAGCATGAGGAGGCCGTGAAGATTGCAGCCGAAGTCGCCGCGGGCTTCACCGTGGGCGACCCGTTCAAGGGCGAGGCGAAGCTCGGTCCGGTCATCTCCGATGCGCAGCGCACTCGTGTACGCGAGTACATCCAACAGGGCATTCGCGAGGGCGCGAAGCTCGTCGCCGGTGGATCCGAGCAGCCCGAGGGGCTCTCGAAGGGCTACTACGTGAAGCCCACCGTCTTCGCGAACGTCACGCCGGAGATGTGCATCGCGCAGGAGGAAATCTTCGGCCCCGTGCTCGCCATCATGCCGTACGACGACGAGGACGACGCGGTCCGCATCGCGAACAGCACCATCTACGGCCTCGCCGGTGGCGTCTGGTCGGAGGATGTGGAGCGGGCGAAGCGGGTGGCTCGGCGGATGCGCACCGGTCAGGTGGACATCAACGGAGGCCGCTTCAACCCGCTGGCGCCGTTCGGTGGCTACCGACAGTCCGGACATGGCCGTGAGCTGGGCCGGTACGGACTGGAGGAGTTCCAGGAGCTCAAGGCGATGCAGCTCTGACGTTCGTCTGTCGTCCCCCCTCTCGCTGTTCCCCTCCGAATCAGGAGCCCCCATGAAGGCCGCCGTGTGTTTCGAGAAGGACGTGCTGACCATCACCGACGTGAGCTTCGAGCCGCCCAAGGCGCGCGAGCTGCTCGTCCGCATGGTCGCCTGTGGTGTCTGTCACACGGACCTGTCCGTGGTGAACGGCACCGTGAAGATGAAGCTCCCCTGTGTGCTGGGACACGAGGGCGCGGGCATCGTCGAGGAAGTAGGCGAGGACGTCACGCACGTGAAGAAGGGCGACAAGGTCGTCCTCTCGTGGGTCGCCCAATGTGGCGAGTGTTACTTCTGTCGAATCCAACGTCCGAACCTGTGTGAGCTGGGCGAGCGCATCAACGCGAGCAACCGGATGCCGGACGGCAGCTCGCGGTTGCACAAGGACTCGCGGGAGCTGAATGTCTTCTCCGCGCTCGGCGCGCTGGCGGAGTACGCGGTGGTGCCAGCGCGAGCGGCGGTGAAGCTCCCGGAGGACGCGCCGCTGGACAAGGCCGCGCTGATTGGCTGCGCGGTGACGACGGGCGTGGGCGCGGTGCTCAACACGGCGCAGATGCCGCCCGGTGGCTCGGTGGTGGTGTTCGGCACGGGCGGCGTGGGGCTGAACATCATCCAGGGCGCGGTGATTGCCGGGGCGGAGCGCATCATCGCGGTGGACGTCCACCCGAGGAAGCTGGAGTTCGCCAAGGTCTTCGGCGCGACGGATGTCATCGACGCGCGCGAGACGGACCCGGTGGCCGCCATTCGCGAGCTGACGAAGGGACGTGGCGCGGACTACGCGTACGAAGCGGTGGGCCGCAAGGAGACCATCGAGCAGGCCTACCAGTGCACGCGCAAGGCTGGCACGTGTGTCGTCGTCGGCGTGGGTAGCGTGAAGGAGCAGATCAGCCTGAACGTCTTTGTGCTGCCCCTGTTCGAGAAGCGGCTGCTCGGCTCCTGGTTCGGGACGGCGGACATCCACCGCGACATGCCCCGGCTGCTGGAGCTCTACACGCAGAAGAAGCTCAAGCTGGATGAGCTGGTGACGACGACGTACACGCTGGACCAACTCGACCGGGCCTTCACCGACATGAACAGCGGAGTGAATGCCCGGGGCGTCGTCCTCTTCTGACGCGCGGACCTCTACTTCGCGTCGTCCGCGACTCGCCAGTCCGGCCCTGGGAGCACTGCTTACGTCCGCTCCCAGGGTGGCGTGCCTCGGAACTGCTCGACGAGGAAGTCGATCATCAGCCGGACCTTGGCGGAGAGGTGTCTCCGGCTGGGATAGATGGCGAGGATGTCGATGTCCGGCAGCGAATACTCCGGCAGGACGCGCACCAGTCGCCCCGCTCGCAGGTCCTCGCCAATCAGGAAGCCGGGCTGCCATATCAGTCCACGGCCCGCGAGCGCGGCTGCTCGGACGGTGTCGCCGTTGTTGCTCTGCATCACACTGCGCATGTGCACGACCTGAGTCCTGCCCTCGGAGTCCGTGAGCGGCCACTCCTCGGCCATCGACGAGTTGCTGTATGCGACGCAGACATGCTTGGAGAGGTCGTCCAACTGCCTGGGCACACCGTGTTGGGCCAGGTACTCGGGCGACGCGCAGACCAGGTTGTGCGAAGTGGAGATTCGCCGACCGATGTTGCTCCCCGCTCCACCGCGCGAGATTCGGATGGCCAGGTCATAGCCCTCCTCGACCAGGTCCACGACACGGTCGGAGAGCGACACGTCCAGCTCGACCTCCGGATGACGCGCGAGGAAGCGCGGCCACAACGGCGCCAGATGCAGGATGCCGAAGCTCAGCGGCGCATTGAGGCGCAGGCGGCCCCGTGCCTGGACGGTGCTCGCGGATGCCAGGGCCTCGGCCTCCGCCACCTCCTCCAGGATGGTGCGTGCTCGCTCGTACAGTGCCTTGCCGCTCTCCGTCAGCGACACTCGACGTGACGTGCGGTTGAGCAGGCGTGTGCCGAGGTGTCGCTCCAGCTCGTGCACATAGCGCGTGACGTTGGCCGCCGACGTGTCGAGCGCGTCCGCTGCCTGGGTGAAGCTTCCCCGCTGGACGACGGAGGCGAAGACTTCAAAAGCACGGAGACGGTCCACGGGTACGACCTCCCATTATTCATAAAAGCTGAATGAGTAGACCAGCTTCCAACCCTTACGCCCAGGAAAGCTGAGGCGTATCTCTCTTTCATCGACGCCGGCACCTCGCCGGCCGAATCGCGGGAGAGCCAGTCATGGAACGGTTGAACGGGAAGGTCGCCATCATCACCGGAGCGAGCGCGGGCATCGGACGGGCGGCGGCGAAGCTGTTCGCGGCGGAGGGCGCGAAGGTGGTGGTGGGCGCGCGCCGCAAGGAGGAGTTGGACACACTGGTCGCCGAAATCGTCGCGGCCGGTGGAAAGGCCGTCGCGCTGGCGGGGGATGTCCGCTCCGAGGAGTACGCCCGCGCGCTGGTGGCGCTCGCGGTGCAGCGCTACGACCGGTTGGACATCGCCTTCAACAACGCGGGCGTCATGGGCGAGAGCGGCCCGAGCACCGAGATCTCCGAGAAGGGCTTCAGCGACGCGCTGGCGGTGAATCTGACGGCGGCCTTCCTCGGCGCGAAGCACCAGCTCGGGCCCATGGTGAAGCAGGGCGCGGGCTCCATCATCTTCACGTCGACGTTCGTCGGCTACAGCTTCGCCTTCCCGGGCACCGCGGCGTACTCCGCGAGCAAGTCCGGACTGGTGGGGCTGACCCAGGCGCTCGCCGCCGAGTACGGCTCGAAGGGCGTCCGGGTGAACGCGCTGCTTCCGGGCGGTGTCGACACGGCGATGTATCAGACGGTGAACGCGTCGCCGGAGTCGAAGACGTTCATCACCGGGCTGCACGCCCTGAAGCGGGTGGCCACGCCCGAGGAGCTGGCGAAGGCGGCGCTGTTCCTCGCCTCCGATGACGCGTCCTTCGTGACGGGCACCGCGACGCTGGTGGACGGCGGCGCCTCCATCACCCGCACCTGAGCATGCTCGTCAACCGACGAGGAGACGGCCCGAATCCCAAGGCCGTCTCCCGTGGACTCAGTGCCTAGAAGAACACGTGCGTGAAGCGCGCGCCGATGAACTGGCTCTTCGTCACACCCTCCGAGACAGCGACGTCGGGCTGGAACTGGAGCATCAGCGTGGACGCCTTCTCCAGCCGGATGCCCATCGTCAGCCGCAGCGACTGCACCGTGGTGCGCTTCGCGATTTCCAACTCACCCGCGGGCGTATCCAGCGTGCGCTTGCCGGACGCCTCGACGATGTAGCCCGCGCCGGTGAAGAACGTGGAGGACAGGTCCATGCCGAAGTGGAAGATGCCGCCGAAGGACGGCGCCTGGCTCATCACCAGCTTCGAGCCACCCTCCGCGCTCGGCACCAGGAACTCGTCGTTGTCGCCCTGGAAGGCCATGCTCGCCATCGCCTCCACCGTGAAGATCTTCTTGAAGCGCTGACCCGCGACCAACTGCGGGCGCACCACCCAGCGGTTCGCGCCGATGTTCACCAGCTTGTTGCTGTCGTACTGGCCCACCGGCACGGTGACGTAGGGCGTGAAGGCGAACCACGTATGGGTGTTGTCCTCGGCGTTCTGCACGAGCCCATATCCAATCGTGGGAATGTACGTGACGTCACCCACGCCCGACGCGCGCAGCGCCGTCTTCGGGGCGGACGGCGTCGCGGGGTTGCCCTGGAACACCGTCACGTCCACCACCGGGAGGCTCACGTCGAACGGGACCACGACGAGGTCGCCGAACTTGAGCACGTAGGTGGCTCGGAAGGCCGCCTGGAGTTGTGAGAAGTCACGCTCGCCGGAGGCAGATACGTGACGCAGGTACATGTTGGAGATGATGCCCCGGTGCGGCACGAAGAAACCGGCCTCGTAGTCACGCAGGTCCGCCTGCTGGGCCTGGGCACCGGTGGCCGACAGCAACGATACGAACAGGACAGTGAGCAGCACGCGCTTCATGGTGATTCCCTCCCTCATTGAACGTCGACGACTTGGATTGACTCAGTAACGGAACGGCCACGCCTGGAAGTACCGGCGGACCCGCAGCCACACGCCAAACAGCCCCAGCGGCTCCAGCACCAGCACGAGCACCACCACCAGCGACAGCAACACCGTCGACTGCTGCGCGGACGTGAGCTGGTTCACCAGGGGAATCGCGCCACCCACCGTCTCCGCCAGGGGACTCAGGAAGGTGAAAGCGAGCGCGCCACTCACGGCGCCGAACACCGTGCCCACCCCACCCAACACAATCATCGCGATGTATTGGATGGAGAGGTTCAGGTCGAAGGGCGGCTCGACGGTGATGTATTGCTGCTGGAACGCGAACATCGCCCCGGCGATGCCCGCCAGGAAGGAAGACACGCCGAACGCCTGGAGCTTCGCCTGCGTCGTGCCAACCCCGAGCACCTCCGCGGCGAGGTCCTGGTCCCTCACCGCCATCATCGCCCTGCCACTGTCGGAGCGCTGGAGGTTCTTCGTCAGCCACACCGTGCCCGCGGCCAGCAGCGCGAAGACGAAGTACAGCTTCCGCTCGAAGGTGAAGCCCACCCCGCCCACCAGCCACGTCTCGCTCAGTGATGCCGCCACGCCCGCGTCGTCGCGGAACCACCAGTACATGGGCACCGCCGTGCCGCTCAGCCCGTTCGTCACCTCCGGGTACGCGAGCAGCACGTGCTGCGTGAGGAAGACGAGGCCCAACGTGACGATGGCCAGATACAAACCCTTGAGCCGCAGCGCGAAGGCGCCGATGACCACGCCCACCAGCGCCGACACGCCCCCCGCCAGCGGCAGCGCCAGCCAGAATGGCCAGCCGTGCTTCGCGCCGAGCACCGCCACCGTGTACGCGCCCAGCGCGAGGAAGGCCGCGTGCCCCAGGCTCACCTGTCCCGCGAAGCCGGTGAGCACCATCAGCGACGCGGCGCCGACGATGGCCACCAGGCCCAGGTTGCCCACCGTGAGCCACCGGGTGCTCACGAGCCACGGGTACGCCAGGGCGATGCTCAACGTCAGCACCACGCCGGCCCTCTGCCACAGGCCGGGAAAGAGCTTCAGGTCGTCCTCGTACCGAATCACCAAGGGGCGGGTTGGCATGATGTGGTCTCGCGGCGCGCCTAGACGCGGCGCACCTCGTGCTCGCCCCAGAGTCCGCGCGGACGCAGGACCAGGAAGAGAATCATCGCGGCGTAGGGGAAGACGGCGTGGAAGTTGTGGCCGAACGCGCCCAGGTGCGGATTCACATACGCCTGGGACCACACCTCCAGCAGCCCCAGCATGAACGCTGCGACCACCGCGCCCACCACCGACTCCAGTCCTCCGACGATGATGGCGGGGAAGGCGCGCAGCGCCACGTAGCCCAGGTTGGAGTCCACCGAGCGCGGGAACATCCCCAGGAAGATGCCGGCCACCGCGGCCGTCGCTCCCGCCAGGAACCACGTGAAGGCGAGCACCCGGCCCACGGGGATGCCCAGCACCAGGGCCACTTCCTGATTCTCACTGGCCGCTCGCATCGCCACGCCCATCGGGGTGCGCTGCACCAGCGCATGCATTCCAACGAGCACCAGGCTCGTCGCGCCCAGCGAGATGAGCGAGGACAGGAGCACCGTGGAGTCGCCCACCTGCACCTCGGCCATGGTGTCCCACGGCGTCGGCATGCCGCGCGTGTCGGTGCCAAAGGCGATGACGATGCCCGCGCGCAGGAGCAGGCCCAGGAACAGCGTCAGGATGATGGTGGTGAAGACGGGCCGTCCCACCATGCGCCGCAGGACGGTGCGCTCCAGCAGCGCGGCCAGTCCTCCGGTGAGGCACGCGGAGGCGGCGAGCGCCAGCCACCACGGCATCACCTCGACGAGCGCTGTCATCAGGAACGCGCCCAGGCTGAGCAGCTCGCCGTGCGCGAAGTTGAAGAGGCGGGAGGCTCGGTAGACGACCGAGAAGCCCAGGGCGATGAGCGCGTAGCTCGCCCCGAGCGCCAGTCCCGAGATGCTGAGCTGGAGCAACTGCGTCATTCGCGTGTCCTCGCGTACATCTCTTCCACCAGCGCTGAATGCAGCTCGAGCACCGCCTTGCGGCGCACCTTGAGGGAGGCCGTCACCTCGCCCGCGTCCTGCGTCATCTCGCGGGCGAGCAGCCGGACGGCGCGCACCTGCTCCACTCGCGCGAGGCTTTCATTGGCGCGTGCGACTTCCTCGTCGATGAGCTTGCGCACCTCGGGCCGCAGCGTGAGGTCCGTGTACGAGGTGAAGGCAATCTTGCGGCGCAGCGCCCAGTCCGCCACCGTCTCCGGGTCCACCTGCACCAGCGCGGTGACGAAGGCTCGACGGTCGCCAATGGCCACCGCCTCCTTGATGTACGGACTGTTCTTCAGCGCGTTCTGGATGCGCTCGGGCGACAGGTTCTTTCCGCCGGAGGTGATGAGGATTTCGCGCTTGCGGCCGGTGATGCGCAGGTAGCCGTCCGCGTCGACCTCGCCCAAATCCCCGGTGCGCAGCCAGCCCTCCGAATCACGGACCTCGGCGGTGGCCTCCGGCTTGTTGAGGTAGCCGAGGAACACGTTGGCCCCGCGCACGAGCACCTCGCCGTCCTCCGCGAGCCGACACTCCACGCCCGGCACGGTGCGCCCGACGGTGCCCAGCCGCGTTGCGCCCGGGATGTTGAGGTGGCTGGTGCCCGCGCTCTCCGTCTGGCCATAGCCCTCGTAGATGCGGACGCCGATGCTGTCGTACCAGGCGAGCAGCTCCGGAGAGATGGGCGCCGCGCCGGAGATGGGGAAGCGACAGCGCCGCAGGCCCAGGCGCTCCTGGAGCGGCCGGTAGACGAGCAGGTCTCCGATACGCCACACGAGCGAGTCCGACCAGCGGCGCTGACCGGTGCGCTCGCGCTCGCGAATCTTCGAGCCCAACCGGGTGAAGGTGTCGAAGAGGGTGCGCTTGAGCCACGAGGCGTCGCGCATCTTCACCGTCACCGCCGCGTGCATCTTCTCCCAGATGCGCGGCACGCCCAGGAACACGGTGGGGGAGACCTCGGCCACGTCGCTCTGCACCGTCTCCAGCGCCTCGCCAAAGTGGACCTTCCCTCCGACGACGAGCGGCAACAGCAGACTGAACAGCTTCTCCGCGACGTGACACAGCGGCAGGTACGAGACGACGCTGTCGTCCTGGCCCAGCCCCAACTGCGCGGTGAAGGTCGCCGAGCCCTCCAGCATGTTGCGGCTGGAGACGAGCGCGCCCTTCGGCGCCCCCGTGGTCCCCGACGTGTAGATGACCATGGCCGCCTCGTCGGGCGTGCGCCGCGCGAGCTGCTCGCGGAGCCAGCCCGGCTCGCGTTCCAGCAAGGCGCGTCCTTCCTCCAGGAAGCGCTCCCACGTGCGCAACCGGGAGTCCTCCACACCGCGCAATCCACGAGGCTCGATGACGAGCACGTGCTCGACGGAGGGCGTCTCGGCGGCGACGGTGGCGACCTTGTCGTACTGCTCCTGGTCCTCGCAGAGCACGACGCGACACCGGGCGTCGTTGAGGATGTACGCCACGTCTCCGGGCGGATTCGTCTGGTAGATGCCGACGGTGCGCGCGCCGAGCGCCTGGGTGCCCAGGTCCGCGAACAGCCACTCCGGCCGGTTGTCGCTGAGGATGGCCACCGAGTCTCCGGCGCGCACACCCAGCTCCCACAGCATCCGCGCCGCCTGGCCGACGCGCTCCAGGTAGCCCTGGAAGGACAGCTCATTCCAGATGCCCAGCCGCTTCTCGCGGATGGCGACCGCGTGGGGGTGCTGCTCCGCGCGCAGGAAGAGCTGGCCCGGCAGGCTGAGGGGAAGTGCTGCGTTCATGCCGCCACCGTCCCGCCCACGTAGGCGCTCAGGACGTGCTTGTCCTCGCGCAGAGAGGAGGGAGGTCCGTTCGCGATGACCCGGCCCCGGTCCAGCACCGTCACCTGCGTGGCCAGGTCCATCACGAAGCGCAGCTCGTGACCGATGAGCACCTGCGTCACCCCCAGCTCGTGACGGATGTCGAGCAGGTGGTTCGCCATGTCCTCCGTCTCTTCTTGATTGAGTCCCGCCGTGGGCTCATCGAGCAGGAGGAGCTTCGGCTCCATGCACAGCGCGCGGCCCAGCTCCACGCGCTTGCGGATGCCATAGGGCAGCACCGACACGGGCATCCACCGGTAGTGCTCCAGGTTGAGGAAATCGATGACCTCCTCGGCCTTCTCGCGGTGACGGACCTCCTCCGCGCGCGCCCCTCGCGTCCAGAACAGGTTCCTCAACAGCCCCGTCCTGTATTTCGGGTGACGACCGAGCAGCAGGTTCTCCAGCACCGTGAGGTGCTCGAAGAGGGCCAGGTTCTGGAACATCCGCGCCACACCGCGCCGGGCAATCTCAGGCGGCTCCAGGCCCGCGAGCGGCTGGCCTTCCAGCTTCACGCGGCCCTCCATGTGACGATGGATGCCGCTGATGCAGTTGAAGAGGCTGCTCTTGCCCGCGCCGTTGGGGCCAATCACGGCGTGCAACGCGCCCGCCTCGATGGCGAACGAGACGCCATCCAGGGCCCGCAGCCCGGAGAAGGAGAGGCCCACGTTGTCGAGCTCCAGCAGTGCCATTCCTCACCCTTCACGAAAGCCAGCGCCGCTTGCGCCGATACCGCTTCAGCTCGTGGTAGCCGCGCTGCCCCTCGCGTCCGAAGCCCAGGTAGAACTCCTGCACGTCGGGGTCCTCGCGCAGCTTGTCCGCGGGGCCGTCCAGCACCACCTTGCCCGTCTCCAGCACGTAGCCGTGGCTGGCCAGCGTCAGCGCGACGCGCGCGTTCTGCTCCACCAGCAGCACCGCGACTCCCTCGGCGCTGATGCGCTGAATCAGCTCCGACACTTCGCCCACTGCCTTGGGCGACAACCCCAGGAAGGGCTCGTCCAGGAGCAGCACCTTGGGCCGTCGCATCAGCCCCCGGCAGATGGCCAGCAACTGCTGCTCTCCACCGGAGAGGTAGCCGGCCTTCTGTCGCCGCCTTTCGCGCAGCACGGGGAAGCGCGTGAAGGCGGACTCGACCAATTCCTTGCGGGCCTGGGCGCCCATGCCGAAGCCGCCCGCGAGCAGGTTCTCCTCCACCGACAGCTCGCCGAGGATGCGCCGCCCTTCGAGCACCTGCACCACGCCCGCGTGCACGCGCCCGTCGGCGGGCAGGGTCAGCAGGCTCTGTCCGGACAGCTCCACCTTGCCCTGGGTGATGGCGCCGTCGTGCAAGTCCAGCAGGCCGCTGATGGCGCGCAGCGCGGTGGACTTCCCCGCGCCGTTGGGGCCGAGGAGGGCCACCACGCCCTGGTGGGGGACCTCCAGGGTGATGCCCCGGAGGGCTCGCACCGCCGAGTGGTAGACGACCTGGAGGTTCTGCACGCGCAGCAGGGCGGGACTACTTGCTGTCATCGGCGGCCTTCGCGGCGGAGGCCCCCAGCGCCTTCGGCGGCGCCAGGCCAGCGACGACACTCCAGCTCCCCTGGTCCAGCACGGGCTTGAGCACCCGCGCCGAGACGGCCGTCTCGTAGGGGAACCGGGACAGGTCCACCGGCTCCGCCGTCATGCCGCCCGCCGTGGTGCGGGTGATGCCCTTGAGCGCCTTGAGGTAGCCGGCCCGCGTGACGTCCTTGGCTTCGATTGCGGCCTTGAGCGCCTCGATCTGCACGCGGCCCTGGACGTAGGAGGACAGCGTGTAGAAGTCCTTCGGCGTGTTGGGGTACTTCTCCACCAGCGCGAGGAAGTCCTTCATGCCGGGCACGTCGTCGCCCCAGAAGGTGAGCCCCGTGGCCCAGTAGAAGTGGGCGAAGACGGCGGCGGGGATGACCTTCGCGTCGAAGAAGCGGTCCACCCACGCGGGCGTCTGGCCCACCCAGGTGGGCTGATACTTGAGCTGCGCGGCCGTGCCCAGGATGGGCCCCGAGGCGCTCGGCAGCACCGTGAGCAACACGTAGTTGGCGCCGGACTGCTTGAGCGCGGTGATGATGGCGGCGAAGTCCTTCTGTCCCGGCGCGACGCTCTGCTGCGAGACGATGGTGACGCCGTGGTGCTTCGCGGCCTCGCTCCAGCCGTCCAGCCCGTCCTTCCCGTAGTCGTCACCCTGCGCGACGATGGCTGCCTTCACCTTGTCCGCGCCGCCCGCGTGCTCCACGGCCCAGTCCATGGCCCGCATCGCCTCCATCTTGTAGGAGGCGCCAATGGGCGGCGTGTACTGGTGCCGCGCCATCTCCGAGGACTGCGACGCGGGGAAGGCGACCAGGTTGTCCGCCGTCATCTTGTCGCGCAAGGGCAGCGTGTTGGGCGTGCCGAAGCTGGTGCCCAGGAACAGCACGCGGTCGTGGATGTCGCTGTATGCCTGTACGGCGTTCTGCGGGTTGTAGGCGTGGTCTCGCTCGATGAGCTCGACGCGCCAGCCGGGCGGCAACAGCCCCGAGTCACCCGCGTTCACCTGCTGCGCGAGCAGCCGCTTCCCCGCGGCGAAGGGCTTGCCGATGGCGGCGCCAGGGCCGCTCTCGTCGTTGAGCGCGCCGATGTAGACGACCTTCTTCTCCAGGTCGACGCCCTTGTCTGTCTTGATGTCTGGTGCCGCCACGGGAAGCGCCTGCGCGCCCTCCGACGGTGGTGTCGAAGCCTCTTCCTTCTTGCAAGCCATCAAACAGAAAGCTGTCGCCAGGAGTCCGACCACGAGTCGTTGCATCGCACTCTCCCCGTCAGAATCGTGACGGCACAGTAGCCACACTCTCCTGGAAGAGGAAAGACAGTCACCGGTAATTCGATGGCTGTATTTCGCAGGGCGGAATGCCCTGATGGGTTGTCTTGATTGTGTTTCGCACGGCGAAAATGTTTCGGGTGATGACACATTGCGCCAGGGACACGCGGCGCCCGCGAAGCACTTTCAGGGATGCGGGGACCCCGTAGCAGGGGATGCCCGCAAGCCTCTCTGGAACGGAATTTTTCGGCGGTGATGGCGCCGCCCGCGGACTTCAATCCAGCGCGGACTCCGAGGTGACGATGCCATCCGCGTCCGCGTAGAGGCGGTGACCCGGCTTGAAGATGACGCCCGAGAAGCGCACCTCCGCGTCGCGCTGGCCTTCATTGCGCTTGGAGCTCTTGAGCGGGTGCGTGCCCAGGGCCTTCACGCCGATGGCCGTGCGGCCCACTTCCTCCGAGTCGCGGATGCAGCCATTCACGATGATGCCCGCCCAGCCGTTCTGCTGCGCGAGCAGCGCGAGCTGGTCGCCCACGAGCGCGCAGCGGCGGCTGCCACCCCCATCCACCACGAGGACGCGCCCCGAGCCGGGCTCCTCCAGGGCCTTGCGGACGAGCGAGTTGTCCTCCGGCGCGCGCACGGTGCTGATGAGGCCGGAGAACGTGGTCCGCCCGCCGTAGTCGATGAAGCCGGGCTCGGCGACCTGGAAGTGGGCCGTGCCCGAGTGGGTGTCACACAGGTCCGCCGTCTTGAAGTCCATGAGTGTCTCCTCCGGTCCTCGGGTCCACCGTCACATCGCTGTATCACCGCGCCGTCCAGGTCCTTGATGCCCCGGCCCCATCCAGATGTGGGTCCTGCTGTGATTTTCCAGGGATACGTTGCCGACGTCTCAACGCGACGTGTCCATAACCGGCACTCGACAGGACGGAGAAGCGGCGAGCATGGGGGCAGGCGAGAGGAGCGGCGGGAGACGTGGCCGCGCGTGCTATGGAACGCGACATGAATCACGCTCACAGTCAGGCCCTGTTCGCCCGCGCGCAGGCGCGCATCCCGGGTGGAGTGAACTCTCCGGTGCGCGCCTTCCGCGGCGTCGGCGGGGACCCTGTCTTCTTCCGTGAGGGCTCCGGCGCCTGGCTCACCGACGTGGATGGCAACCGCTACGTCGACCTGGTGGGGAGCTGGGGGCCGCTCATCCTTGGCCATGCCTACCCGCCCATCGTGGAGGCCATCATCGACGCGGCCCGGCGCGGCTCGTCCTATGGCGCGCCCCATGCGGGCGAGGTGGAGTTCGCGGAGCTCATCTGCGGGACGATGCCGGCGGTGGAGATGGTGCGGCTCGTCTCCAGCGGCACCGAGGCCACGGTGGCCGCCATCCGCGTGGCCCGTGGCTTCACCGGTCGCGAGCACATCCTCAAGTTCGAGGGCTGCTTCCACGGCGCGGGGGACCCGTTCCTGGTGAAGGCGGGCAGCGGGGTGGAGACGCTGGGCCTGCCGGACTCGCCGGGCGTGCCGGCCGCGCTGGCGAAGCTCACGCTCACCGCGCCCTTCAACGACCTGGCGGCGGTGGAGCGCATCTTCGCGGAGAAGGGGAAGGACATCGCCTGCGCCATCATCGAGCCGGTGGTGGGCAACATGGGTGTGCTGGTGCCCAGGCCCGGCTACTTGGAAGGACTCCAGGCGCTCTGCCAGAAGCACGGCGTGCTGCTGGTGCTGGACGAGGTGATGACGGGCTTCCGGCTGGCGCGCGGTGGAGCGCAGGAGCTGTACGGGCTGAAGCCGGACCTGACGACGATGGCCAAGGTGATTGGCGGCGGCATGCCGCTGGGTGCCTATGGCGGTCGCGCGGACATCATGCGGAAGGTGGCGCCCGCCGGGCCGGTGTACCAGTCCGGCACGCTGTCGGGGAACCCGGTGGCGGTGGCGGCGGGGCTGGCGTGTCTCAAGGCGCTGGCGGCGCCGGGCACGTACTCGCGGCTGGAGCAGGTGAGCCGCATGCTGGAGGAGGGCTTCATCGCGGAGGCGAAGGCCGCGGGTGTGCCCGTCACCGTCAACCGCGTGGGCAGCATGCTGACGGTGTTCTTCACTGCCGAGCCGGTGTTCGACTACACGAGCGCGAAGACGTCGGACACGGGGCGCTTCGGACGTTTCTTCCACGCCATGTTGGACGCGGGCGTGTACCTGCCGCCGAGCCAGTACGAAGCGGCCTTCGTCTCGCTGGCGATGGGCGAGGCGGAGGTGGCGCACGTGCTTGGGGCGGCGAGAAAGGCCTTCGCCTCGCTTGGCCAGACCGGTTGAGCCGGCGCCCCTGGAGGGGCCCGTCCGCTTCGGTCCCTATACCCTGGTGCGCCGCATTGGCGCCGGGGGGATGGGGGAGGTCTTCCTCGCGCGTGAGGAGGCTCCGCGTCGCGCGTGTGTGGTGAAGAAGGTCCTCCCCCAGCTCATGGAGAGCCCGCAGTTCGTCGGGCGCTTCCGGGACGAGGCCCGGGTGGTGGTGCGGCTGACGCATCCGAACATCGCCCGCGTGTATGCGATGGGCGAGGTGGAGGGGCAGCTCTATCTCTCCATGGAGTACGTGCGCGGCAAGACGCTGAGCCGGCTCTCGTATCGCCTGCGACAACTGGGGCGGATGATGCCCTTGGGCATCATTCTTCATCTGGGCGAGCGGCTGTGTGAGGGATTGGCCTATGCGCACGATGCCACGGATGAAGAAGGGCACGCGTTGCATCTGGTGCACCGGGATTTGTCACCGGCGAATGTGTGTATCAGTTACGACGGCGAGGTGAAGATCATCGACTTCGGCGCGGCGCAGTCCACGCTGAAGGAGCAGCAGACGGCGCCCCGGGTGGTGATTGGGAATCTGACGTACATGTCGCCGGAGCAGGCGCGCAAGCGCTTCGTGGACCGGCGCGCGGACGTGTACGCGGTGGGCGTGTTGCTGTGGGAGCTGTGTGCATGGAAGCCGCTGTCGCAGCGGGGAGACCCGGTGGAGCGGTGGCGGCGCGCGGCGTATCCGACGTGGGAGAACGCGGGGAAGCATCGGCAGGGGCTGCCGTCGAGCGTGGATGCGTTCCTGATGCGGGCGCTGACGGCGGAGCCGGCGAATCGCTTTCCTGACGCGGCGGCGATGGGCGCGGAGCTGGCGCGATTGAAGGCGAAGCTCGCGCCGGGAGTGGGGGACGCGGAGCTGGCGCGGTTGCTCGCCATCGTCTTCCCTCGCGAGAAGAAGGCGGAGGAGACGCTGCTCGAGGAGTTGTTGCGCGAGGAGGCGAAGCGCACGCACACCGAGCCGGAGCTCGTCGCCACGCTCACGCCGCCGACGGCGCTCGCGTTCGAGCACAATGCCATCTACACGCCGGATGACTTCGTCCCGTCCGAGCGCGCCCAGGTCGGCCCGCGCCCAGCGACGGACGATGAGCCGACGCGCGCGGGTGGTGGACGCGGCCTGGATGAGGATGTGCCGACGCGTGCGGGTCGTGGAAGCGGCCCGGGGGACGATGAGCCGACGCATGTGGCTGGCGCGCGAGGCCCTGGCGAGGATGAGCCGACGCATGTCGCTGGTGGTCGAGGCCCTGGCGAGGATGAGCCGACGCATGTCGCTGGTGGTCGAGGCCCTGGCGAGGATGAACCGACGCATGTCGCTGCCAGGCGCGGCCCTGGTGAGGACGAGCCAACGCATGTAGCGGGCGGTCAGGGCCCTGGTGACGATGAGCCGACTCGCGCGGGCAGTTGGGGAAGCTCCGACGAGGACGAACCCACCGCGGTGGGCGTGCCTCCAACCGTGGACCTCCCGCGTGCCGGTGTCGACGACCCGTCGGCGACGATGCCCCTCGGCGTGGAGGACATCGCCTCGAAGACAGCACAATACGGAGCCTATCTCACGGAGTCTGGCACCCGTGGTGGCACCGCGACGCGCGCCCAGAAGGCAGCACCTCCCGTCGAAGCGACCGAGGCGCTGGATGCGGCGAAGGTCCTCGTGGCCATCGAGCAGGCGGCCTCCATGCGAGCCAGCGGCAACCGCGAGCCCCTGTTCCAGCCAGGCGCCGAGGACACGGTGACGCCCGCCATGGCGAGTCGCACGCCGCGGCGCGCACCCCGTGAGACGCAGGTGGGCTTCGGTATCGACATCTCGCAGACGGTGGCGACGGAGGCTCTGGAGGCCCGTCGGCGAGAGCTGGTGCGAGCCATCACCGGTGAAGGCGAGGCCTCCATCGTGGAGCCCGAGGTCTCCTCTGGGAGATGGCTCCAGGGCCCTCGCGTCTGGCTCGCCGTCGCGCTGTTCACGGGAGCGTCCCTGCTGGGGCTCCTCGTGGCCTGGTTCACGATGTGGCGCTGACTCAGCCGTCGACGATGAGCTGGTAGCTGAAGCCCAGGCTCACCGTGGCGGTGCTGATCCAATTGCTGGTGAAGCCGTCTCCGAACTCGTCATCATTGTCGTCCGACACCCCGCGCGCCCCGCCGCCCAGGTAGCGCAGGTTGAGGAAGGCCTCCACCTGTTGGGTGATTCGAAGCCCACCGCGCAGGGACGCATCCAGCAGCGCGCCCGTGGTGTCGGAGTTGTCATCCCCGTTGATGATGGCCGTGGGCGCATAGCTCCCATCCGCCTCGAATCCCAACCACCAACGCTCACCCAGTCCCCACTTCCCGCGCACCTTGAGCAGCGGCACGGGCCCCACGTCGCGAGTGGCCCGACGCAGGGTTCCATCCGCCGAAGTGAAGACGAAGTTCGCGTCGCGAAGTTGCAATGAAACACCCACGGACAGCTCGTGCTTCTCGGCGCCGAGCAGGTCATACAGGTAGCTGGCCCGGTAGAACGGGAAGCCGTAACGCACGTCCAGCGGCGTACCGGACGGGAAGGTGAGCGCGTCGATGCGCACGTCGCGCCGCAGGACCACCTGGGTGTCGAGCTGCAGCGGCTGGAAGAGGAAGCCCACCGTGTGGCGTCCTCCCAGCGTCAGCTCCGCCGACACCCGGTAGAAGGTGTAGAGGTTGTCCTGTCCGCCGTCCTCCGTGTACCGGAAGAGGGTGCCGTCCCGGCCCTGCCGCAGGCTGTGGGACAACACGTCGAGGAACCCCAACTCTCCCGTCAGCCGCAAGGACGTGCGCGGCTTGCGCTCCCACCACGCGTGAGCAGGAAGACTTCCAAGACAGAGCAGCACGGCGAGGACGCAGGCGTGGCGTGGCACCAAGGGTTCTCCTGTCGAGGATGGGGACGGCTCACGGAACGGCGAGCAGTGGGGGGCGCGTGGAGGCGGGCGAATTCAACGGCAGATAGAGGCGGAAGCACGTGCCGGTGCCCGGCTGCGAGTCGAGCGTGAGGTGTCCCTGATGGGATTCGATGATGCGTTTCACCACGGCGAGTCCCAGGCCGGTGCCCTTGGCCTTGGTGGTGAAGAAGGGCTCGAAGATGCGGGCGCGCACCTCGGCGGTGATGCCGGGGCCGGTGTCGCTGAACTCCACCATGACCTCGGGCGCACCCGCGGCGCGGCGCACCGCGGCCCGCAGCCGTCCTCCCTGCGGCATGGCCTGCATCGCGTTGATGGCCAGGTTGAGGAACGCCTGCCGCATCATCCGCTCGTCCACCGTCACGGGCGGGACGTCCTCCTCCAAATCCAGCTCCACGCGGACCGCGCCGGGTGACTCCGCGAGCGCCCCGCGCACCGCATCCTCCACCAGCGGCGCCAGGGGCACCGGATGAGGATGGGGCGCGGGAGGCCGCGCGAAGGTGAGCAGGTCCGCGACGATGCGGTTGAGGCGGTCCGCCTCCTCCGCGACGATATCCACCAGCGGTTCGGCGGGACTGCCCGGGCCGATGATTCTGCGGATGGAGGCCACCGAGTTGAAGATGGCGCCCAGGGGGTTTCGCACCTCGTGGGCCACCACGGCGGACAGCTCACCCAGGGCCGCCAGGCGCTCGCGCCGCACGAGCTGCTCCTGCGTCCGCGCCAGCTCCACGTAGCTGTCCTTCAAGTCCTCCACCAACCGCGCGCCCTCCAGCGCCAGCGCGAGCTGGTTGGCGATGGCGCTCGCCCGCTCGACTTCAGCGGGGGAGAAGCGTCGGGGACGGCGAGTCTCGGAGGCCACCATGACGCCCACGGGCCTGTCCCTCACCACCAGAGGCAGCACGAGGAACGCCTGCGCGGAGGAGCTCTCTCTCAGCTCCTGGTCCACCCGGACGTCGGTGATGGCGTCCTCCACCATCACCAGGTCGCGCGTCAGGTACGCCAGCCCGGTGGCGGACGCATCCGGCGCGCCCGCGGGCAGGCAGCGCCCGAGCAGCTCCGGGTGGCTGCCACTCACCGCGCGCACCTCCAGCCACTCACCCGTGGAGTTCGGCATCAGGACATACGCATCCGGTATGTCGATGATGCGAGCCAGGCTGGTGACACCCGTGGCCAGCAGCTTGTCCAGCTCCAGCGTGGTGGCCAGGGCCCGGGCCACCTCGTGCAAGAGCGCCATGTCCTCGGCGCGTCCGCGCAGCTCCTGCAACAGCCGATGTGTCTCGATGGCCGCCGCGAAGTGGGTGCCCATCGCCTGCAAGGTCTCCAGCTCCAGGGGAGTCAGGTTCCGGGACTCGCGGAAGAGGATGCTGAGCGTGCCCACGCCTCGGGAGCGCACGCGCAGGGGGATGATGACCAGCGTCTGGAAGCCGCGCTGTCGCAAGTCCTCGCGCAGCCCGTCCGAGCAGTCGTCCACCGCCACCACCAGCGGCGCGCCCTCTTGCTGGGCCTGGTTGCACAGCCCGCCCGCCAGCCACAACCGCGCGAACCGGTCCGCGTCCGCGTCTTCCAGGTCCATGCCGCGCGCGTACGCCAGCTCCATCTGGCTCTCTTGAGGCAGCAGGATGGTCACCGCGTCGCAGGCCACCAGTCCGACGATTTCCTCCGTGCCCGGCCCGAAGAAGGCGCGCGGATGGGGCGCGGACGCCGCCTCCGAGGCCAGCCGGTTGAGCGCCGCCAGCGCCGTGTTCTGCGCGGACAGTCGGGAGATGGTGAGCGCCGCGTCGAGCGCCGCGGACACCTGTGCGCCGAACAGCCGCACCGGCGCCAGCTCCTCCTCGCGCAGCCACTCCCCCGCCAGCGCCAGCATCGCGCGGGGACGACTCTCCACGTCGATGCGCACGGCGATGGTGTGCGCCGCCCCGGCCCGGGTCAGCGTGCTCCGAGCCTCATCCGCCAGGGCACCATCGAGGAACTGAGCCACCTCCATCGACAAGTCATTCGAGTAGGCCGAGCCCTCCTTCCACGCGCGGAACAGCGGCGACGGCCAGCGGCCCACCACGTCCCGCACCCACCGTCCGCTCATCATCCGCGCGTCCGCGGGCACCAACGCCGCAGGGACGAAGGTCTGTCCCAGCCGCACGCCCTCGCCCTCCGGAGACAGCCACGCGAAGGCCAGCCCCAGCTCCTCGAGCCCGGAGAACACCCGCCGCAGCACCTCGCCCTCGGTGCGAAGGGCGGGCAGCCCCGCGCCCAGCTCCGCCAGCCGCTGGAGCACGCTGCGCCTCAAACCCCGGGACGTGACGTCGCGCACCAGCGCGACCCAGTCAGGCCCGCTGGGAATGATGGTCATCTCCACCTGTCGTTCTCCCGTCGTGGTGAGGAGCGCCGCCTCGTAGGTGCTGGACACCGACTCCCCGCGCAGTCGGCGCGACTGCTGCTCCATCACCTCCGTCACGCTCGACTCCGTCAGGAGGAGCGTCGCCGGTCGACCGACGATGGACTCGCGCGGGTGCCCCACCAGGAGGCCCAGCGCCTCATTCACATACACGAAGCGGCGCTCGCGGATGACGCAAACGCCTACGGACATTTCGTCGAAGGAGCCATAGGGGGCTCCGCCTCGGATGGATGGTGTCACGGCATCCGTGACTCTTTCACCGCATGCAAGGGTGGAGAAGTGGATGCCCCGACACTTCGATGACCAGACCACAGACGCCGCCAACGACTCGCGGGTTTCCCTTACATCGCGACACGCCCGTGTCAGGGTTGAGGTGCTTCACTGGATGCGGGCGATGACAGGAAATGATGCGGGCGGGCCCGAAACCCCGGGCTCCGCCCACATGTCAGGCCATGCGCTCGTCAGCAGGGCTGGCGAGCATGCCGTCTCAGGCCGACGCGTTGGGTTTCTCCTCGGAGGCCCGGTGGTGGATTTTCTCGTACAGGCCGATGAGGTCCGCCTGGCCCAGGATGTGGCCGTCCATGGCCTTCAGCAAATCCGTCCGGGTGGGCCGGCCCAGGTTCGGCAGCACCACGTCGAGCGCGTACAGCCGGAAGAAGTACCGGTGCCGGCCGATGGGAGGCATGGGGCCCCCGTACGACTGGTGGCCGAAGTCGTTGAGCCCCACCCGCGTCCCCGGGGGCAACCCGTCCACCCGGGCTCCCTCCGGCAGCCCCTGGGCGCCCGGGGGGATGTTGTAGAGGACCTGGTGGCAGAAGATGCGCTTCGGGCGCTGGGGGTCCGGGGCGTCCGGGTCCTCGACGATGAGCGCCAGGCTCTTCGTCCCAGCGGGCGGGTTCTCCCAGTGCAGGGGTGGGGCGATGTCCTCGCCCT
>NZ_JABXEM010000159.1:0-26174 GCF_013372595.1 Myxococcus sp. AM011 | reverse complement strand
CCGCGCCCGACGACGAAGCTCCGTCCTCCGAGGGGGCGAGAGCCGGCACAGCGGTTGCTCTAGGGGAGTGCCACGGAGGGGATGGCCACCTGTGAGCGCCCTCATCGAAGCGATGTCGACCGGATTCTGGGAGATGTGGTTGTGCCACCACTCGCGGCTCCTCGCGAAGAGCCTGCGCCACCTCGGTGGCCACCAGGCCGACGCGGAGGACGCCCTGGGCACCGCGATGCTGCGAGCCGCCGAGGCCTGGCCCCGGGAGGTCCGGCGGCTGCGAAACCCGGAGGCGTGGCTGACGCGCATCGTCCACAACGCCTGCGTGGACCTGCACCGCTCCCGGGCCCGACTCTCGGACGAGGCCCCTCGGGAGGAGGACGAGGCCGCCTCGGCGCGCGAGCCCCTGGCGCACGTCCCCTCTCCGGAGCAGCTCCTCCTGGAGCAGGAGCAGTCGCGGCTCCTGTGGCGCCACGTCCACCACCTGCCGGAGCCGCTGCGGCGGGCCTGCCTGCTGCGCTTCGAGCGGGAGCTGGACGGCAGGACGATGGCGGAGGAGCTGGGCATCACCCACGTGAATACCCGGCGCCGGCTGCTGCGGGCCTATCAGGTGCTGCGCGTGGCGCTCGGCTCCTCCACGCGAGGCTCGGAGCCGGAGCCTCCCACACGCGGGGGCGCGGAGCAGACTCCGCCTCCCCACCGGGCTCCGCGCGCGCGACGGGAACCGACTACGCGTTGGCGGCGTGAGCGTGCGCGTCCGCCCCTTCCCGCCCACCGCCGAGCCGACGGATGAGGCGGCGGCGGACGACCTCGATGTGCTCACGGAAGAAGTAGAGGTTCTCCGCGTAGGCCAGCGGCATGGGGATGCGGTTGACCTCGCGCTCGGCCTCCTCCAGCCGCTTGAGCATGTCCTCGAGCATCTCCCGCTCGGGGTTCTCGTCGAGCTGGATTTCAATCTCCTTCAGCCGCGCGTACCAGCGGACGATGCGCTGGCGGATGCGCCACTGGTAGAGCGCGGGGACGGCGCGGAACAGCGGCACCACCACGGCGATGATGGGCACCAGCATCACCCACAGCCGGTCCACCAGGTTCGCCGCCCAGAACGGCAGGTAGCGCTGGAGCAGGGGGATTCCCGCCTCGTAGTAGCGCTGGGCCTCGCTGCTGAGGGCGAAGCCCGTCTCTCGCGGCGCGGGGAACTCGTTGGGGCCGTCGAGCAGGCCCGCGCTGCCGTGGACTTCGCTGGCCGCGCGCATGAGGAGATAGGAGAGCGCGGGGTGCAGCGAATCGCGCGCGACGAGGTTCGCCGTCGGCGCGAGCACCACCACGTCCCGCGCGGGGATGTCCGAGGCGAGGTTGAACACGCCCCGAGGCAGCACCAGCCGGGTCAGATACGGGAAGCGGCGCGCATAAGCCTCTCCGCGCGCGAAGCTGAGCAGACTCACCCCGGGCACCGCCGCCAGCTTCTGGATGGCGGGCGACTCCGCGGGCGAGATGAGGAACGCCGCGTCGATGAGTCCCTGCTTGAGCTGCTCGGTGGCGGCCTCGCGCTCCAACGGCAGCAACTCCGTGGGCGCCTCGTCGATGCCGTTGGCCTTCAGCAGCGTGACGGCGAGCGCGCGCGTGCCGCTGCCCTCCGGCCCCACCGCGATGCGCCGCCCCTTCAACTGGCGCACGTCCTCCAAGGGCTCGCCCCGGTAGAAGACCCAGAGGGGGACGTAGGAGACGCTGCCCAGGGAGACGACGCTCGTGGCCTTCTCGCCGCCCACGGTGCCGCTCTGCACGAAGGCCACGTCGACGCCGGAGGCCCCGTCCGCGAGCAGCTCCACGTTTTCAAGGGAGCCCTTCGTCGTGCGCAACTCCAGGGTGACGCCGTGCTTCTTGAGGACGTCCTGGTACTTCCGCGCGTAGTAGCGGAAGCCGCCCTCGTCGGGAGAAAGGGCCAGCACCAGCTTCTTCGGGGGCGCGGGCTCGATGAAATAGAAGGCAGCGGCGAACGCGAGGCCGATGAGGAGCACCGCGGGCGCGAGCGTGAGCCAGAGGTCTCGTCGCAGGGTGCGCCGCAGTTGTTGCTTGAGGGAGTCCGCCGTCATGGTGGGCGCGGAGTATACGCAGCTCTCCGCGCCCACTCCCATGACTGCCTGTCTGGAGGACGGCTAGCAGTCAGCCGGGCAGGAGGCGGGCGTCTCCCACGGCTGGCAGATGGCATCCCCGCACGAGGAGTTGAGGAACGTCTCCAGGACGGCCTTGCGGTGCGGCAGGAAGACGGCGTTCAGCGCCGGGGAGATGCGGAAGCGCGGGCCGAAGGGGCCCGGCGCCGGGTCGAACTGCTCACCCACATGGACGAAGCCCGCGGAAGGAGGCCAGACGAGGCCACCGCCCAGGTTCGCCCCGTTGCTCAGCTCGTGGCAGCCCGCGCAGGACAGCGCCAGCGAGCGCTCCACGATTTCCTGGGGCAGCAGCGGACTGCCCAGCAGGAACAGCTCGTTCTGGATGTTGTTGCGGAAGACGCTGGGGGCGGGGCCGAACTGGAAGCGGTAGTCGTTCTCCGGGCCCTGCGAGTTGCTCTGGCCGCTGTTGAACATGTCGGGAATGGTGTTGTTGAACAGGTTGATGTCGTTGACGGCCAGCGCCGGCACCTCCGCCGGGAACACCGCGTTCTGGAACGGCCCCGACAGCGGGTGCGCGGAGAGGGGGTCGAACAGCGTGCCACCCGGGTTCACCTTCACCGTCACCGGCCGGAAGTTCAACTGGCACGGCGTGGCGCCGCACATCGTCCGCCGCACGCTGAACTCCCGCAGCGTCCACGGCGGCTGGATGAACTGGTTGGTGCGCACCTGGCCGGTCGGCACGCCCGTCGTCCGGTTGCCGTAGTTGTCCATGTGGACCACCGGCATGAAGCCCGGCATGCCCGTGAAGTAGAAGTTCTGCAGCCCGGTAATGCGGGTGGTGAGCGGCGCGCCCGTCAACGAGGCCCAGAAGTTGGCCACCGGCGCACAGCCATTGAGGCCCAGCGCGGGATTGGGGTTGGGCAGCACCGCCTCGAAGATGAGGAGGTTGCGATTGCCACCCCCGGGGATGCCGGAGCGCTTGCCGTAGATGATGCGGTACTCACCGCAGTCCACGCCCGACGCCGGCGCCAGGTCGAAGCGGTTGACGAGCGCCAGCGGGATGTACTCGTCGGGATTCACTCCCGGGTTGATGAAGGGATTGACGGTGGACTGGTTCCCCTCGATGCGAGGGCACTGATACTGGAAGCCGTTGAAGAGCGGCCCACAGTTGGGCGGCAGCGCCGTGCGCCACCAGTCCTGGAAGAGGGCCAGCGGCGTCAGCCCCGGGACACCGGACTGCGTCACCAACTGCGTCATCACCCGCAGGAGCGGGAAGTTCCTCACGATGGCGTCGTCGGTGATGAGGAGCGACGAGCGAGGGTCCACCGTGACGACCATCGCCGAGGGACCCGCGGGTGGCAGCGCCATGGCACCAATGCCGCGGCGCTCCGGATGCCGCGTCGGGTCCACCTGCACCGGTTCCGCCAGGTCCAGCTCCGGAGGCCGGGTCTCAAGTTCCGTGTTGTCACAGCCGGCCGCCAGGGCGACCACCGCGCACACGAGCATCCTTCGCCAGTCAAGCTGGCGCTTCTCAACCATGCATTGCATTCGAGTTCTCACACCCGCGCGGACGGCCGCGCCCCCCTGCCAGGGATGAGCACTCCGGCACCACACCGGATTCACGGGCTGGCAAGTACTCCCATGATTTCGCGTTTATACATTGTTCAGTGACACAAAATCCACAAAGAGTCCGGGTCAAATGCAAACATCGAAGGCGCGAAACCGGAGCCGGGGATTGGGTCCTGATACACCCTTGGTACGGACCTGAACGAAAGACCTGCCCTCCCGCGCCGTCCCATCCCAGACGTGTGGTCCGTGGCGAGTGTTACTCGCAAACAGCCGGGGGCGTGAAAAGTCGCGGAGGCTGACGACAGGGCAGACGCCCGCGTCCCAGCGGGCAGGATGCGCCCGGGGTGCTGGGGACACCGGCCCCTCGTGACGAGGGGACTCGCCACGTCTGTGTCTGCAGTGGGGGGTCTTTCGATGGAACCGTCTCTTCGCGCCGCGTTCGCCGGCACGAGCATCCACCTGGTCATCCTGGGAGCAGCGCTCGCGGCCGAGCCCCAGCCTGTCCAGCGGGCGTATCAGGACTATTACAACGTGGCCCTGACACCCGGAGGCGTCACGGCCAGCAGCCAGCTCAGCCGGGGCACCGTCTTCGTGCCCATCCTCCAACCCGGCACCCACGCGCCGAAGCGGGGGCTGGATGGCTCGCCGCTGCGCTACACGTGTGGAGTCACCTTCATCTCCCCGCGCAGGGCCATCACCGCCGCGCACTGCCTGGACCAGATCAGCGTCTGGGACCCGGAGAACCAGCCGCTCGAGGTGCGCATGTATGACCCGATGATTGCCGCGGACGTGGACTGGGAGGCCACCGCGGAGAGCCTGTCGGGCACCTTCCCCGGCTACCAGCGGCGCCCCCTGGGCCCGGGCTACAGCACGTCGTCGTACCCATGCCGGGTGATTGCACGCTGCGGTGACTCGTTCGGCAACTACCAGTGCCCCGCGTCGTTGCCCCGCGCCGACACGGCGCTGCTGGACTGTGGCGACACGAGACCCGGCTGCCGCCACGACTACCTCGACGTGGCCGCGTCGGAGGGCGTGGGCGTCCCCGTGTCCATGGCGTGGGCCCACGAGGTCTACTCGATTCCGGACAACCGGAGCTCCGAGCTCTGGCAGCGCTACACGCGCTACATCAACTACGACCCGGCCCAGAACTACCACTACTACGGGCCAAACCAGCTCCTGCCGCTGCTCTCCGCGCCCTGGAAGAACCCGGTGCGTCCCCGCGTCTCACTGGGCCTGTCGGGGTTCGGCACCGACGCGCGGCTCACGGAGCTGCATGGCTGTCATGGCTCCTCCGGCTCCGGAATCACACAGCTCAACGAGAGCCTGGGCACCCAGGAGTTGCTCGGGCCCGTCGCCGTCTGGTCGAACTGGGTGTTCTCCGCGCACGACTACGACTTCCTCTGCGAGGACCCCGCGCGCACCGCCCGCGCCCCCGGCGACGCGGGACTGGGCTATGCCCGGCTCGCCTTCACCCGGAAGCTCGTCGAGTCGAAACACCCGGACGATGTCTGCGACACGAAGACCCCGGGCTTGTTCCCCAATCCCAACCTCTGGCTCACCCACGACGTGTGGCTGTTGCGACGCGACAGCCCGGGCACCCTGCCCTTTCCCAAGCCCTGGCCGTGTGTCGCGTCGTCGTGCACCGCCTGGGAGCGCTCGCGCTT
Source organism: Myxococcus sp. AM011 (assembly GCF_013372595.1). NCBI lineage: Bacteria > Pseudomonadati > Myxococcota > Myxococcia > Myxococcales > Myxococcaceae > Myxococcus > Myxococcus sp. AM011. Next base: position 20,842 of record NZ_JABXEM010000159.1, on the reverse strand, counting down.
TCCCAACGAGCCCCTGCTCTCCGTCGGCCAGGGTGAATCGCTCACCCTGCCCTCGGCGGAGGTCGTCGCGGGCATGACGTATCGCGTGTCGGTGCGCATCCGGGCGATGGAGGAGAACCTGGCTCCACTCGTCACGCTGACCCTGGGCGGTCAGGTGCTCGTGAGCGGCGCGAGTCCCGTCGCGCGCCCGGGCGAGGCCGCGGGACTGGTCGCCACCACCTTCGTCGCGAGCGCCGGTGGGGCGAGGTCGCTGCGGCTCTCCCCGGCGGAGGGCTCGGGGGCGTTCGCCGTGACGGAGCTCGTCGTCGTCGGGGACACGCTGGTCAATGGCTTCGAGAACCGCTCACAACGCGTGGGCATGGGCATCCTGGAGCCTGGGGCTCTCACGCCTGTCCCCGCCACGTGGACGCGGACACCGACCTCGCGCTTCGCGGCCCTGCTGCGAGGTGGCCAGCGGTTCATCGCCACGCGACAGGCCCTCGTCTCGGGCCGCGCGTGGACGGTGGAGTTCGACGCATCCCGAGACACGCGAGGGGTGACGTGCGGCTTCCTCACCGCCGATGGACGGGAGCTGCGCACGAACTGCAACTCGACCGCAGGACGCGTCCGCGCGAACTTCCAGCTCGGCGCCGCGCAGCCGACCGCGTTCATCGTCGACCTCCCCGCCGGACAACCCGACCTCGCGCTGGACAACCTCCGCCTGTCTACGCGCTGAGCAACGACCTCGCGCCTCCGCCGGAGGCCCCATGCGCCGGGCGGAGGCACGCGGCGGATCCTCAGTTCCGCACGTCGCAGGAGCCGGCATCCGAGAGCAGCCGGCCCACGTTGACGTGGAACATCTCACTGGGAAGGAATGGCTCGTACTGGTGCCGCACGAAGTAGAGCGTGCGGTGGTCCGGCGAGAGCGTCGGGTGGTACTCGTCCAGGTCGGTGTTCACCGTGGGCCCCAGGTTGCGGGCCGGCTGCCAGCCGCGCCACGTGCGAGAGGCCGCGTAGAGGTCGCCGTAGCCGTAGCCCTCCGGGCGGCCGATGGAGGCGAACAGCAGGGTGTCGCCGTCGGGGAGGATGCTCGGGTTGAACTCCCACAGCTCGGTGTTGATGGCGGGCCCCAGGTTCTCCGCGGGCCCGTACGTCCCATCCGCGCGGAGCCGCGAGCGCCACACGTCCCAGCCGCCGAAGCCGCCCTCGCGGTCCGAGCCGAAGTACAGCGTGCCGTCCTCGTCCACGCTGGGGTACAGCTCGTCGGCGAGGCTGTGCACCGCGGCGCCCAGGTGCCGAGGCTCGCTCCAGCCGCCATCCCTGCGACGCTCGACGACCCACATCTCCACGTCTTCGCGGGGCGCGCCGTTGACGGGACGGATGGAGGAGAAGAACAGGCGGCGCCCATCCGGCGAGACGAACGGGTCGATGTCCGAGTGCACGCCGGAGAACGGCGCCGGACGAGGCTGCGTCCAGCGGCCATTGCGCAGCTCGGAGTAGACGATGGTGGCCTGGCGCGTCTCGGGGAAGAACCCCGGGCTCACGCCCCAGAAGGCCGTGCGGCCGTCCGGCGTGAAGGCGATGCGCCACTCCTCCTGCTCGGGCAGGGAGACGAAGCCCGGAGCGAACACCTCGGGCGTGCGAGGCGCGAAGGCCTCGGCGGATGTTGCGACACCCAACGACAGCGCCGCGAGCACCAGCGGGAGACGACGGAAGGACGATGACATGACGGATTCCTCTCGGGATGTGGCGGGAGGAGTGGAAGTCCTTCCCGCCATGGCCGAGGAGGTACGCGTGTCGCGCGGCGCTGTCCGGAAAGCGGGGATGGAGCGAGCCGCGCGCGGGATGGACGGGAGCGGCCCGGGGACGCGACTCAGCGTGTGCCTTCCGGACCGGAGCCGGAACCCAGCCCGAGCGCGGACTCCACGCGAGCGCGATGGCTGCGCCCGGTGCGCACGGCGGTGCCCCCGGGGCCGAGGACGAGCAGGTATTCGCCCTGGGAGAGCGGCTCCATCTCCCGCACCTGGTCCAGGTTGATGAGCACGGAGCGATGCACGCGCAGGAACCGACGCGGATCCAACCGCTCCTCCAGATGCGTCAGTGTCTCGCGCAACACGTGCTGCTCGCCGCCCACGTGGACGCGCACGTAGTTGGCCTCCGACTCCACGTGGGTGATGGCGGAGCAATCCACGAAGCGGATGCGCCCATCGACCTTGACCGGCAGGCGACGCAACGGTGCCTCCGCCAGCGCCAGCCCGGATAGGAGCGCCTCCTGACGGACCACCGCCTCGCTGCGTCGCACCAGCCGCACCTGCTCGCGAGCCCGGACGAGCGCGGCCCGGAAGCGCTCCTTGTCATAGGGCTTGAGCAGGAAGTCCAGCGCCTGGGCCTCGAAGGCGCGCACGGCGTGGTGTTGCCACGCGGTGACGAAGACAACCACGGGGACTGCCTCCGGAGGCAGCGCGCGGAGGACCTCGAAGCCGTCGCCCGCGGGCATCTCGACATCCAGCAACAGCACGTCCGGCGACGCGTGGAGCACCGCGCGCACCGCCTCCGCGCCGCTTGTCGCCTCGGCCACGAGCTCCACGTTCGGCTCCGCCGCCAGCAGTGCGCGCAGGCGGGAGCGGGCCAGGGGCTCGTCATCCGCGAGCGCCACGCGCAGGAGTCCCGACTCCACGGCTTCGGTGTTCATGCCGCCACCCTCGTCCCCTCTGGCTCCGCGTCGAACGGCACGCGAAGCTCCACCACCGCGCCCCGAGGTGTCCCCGGCCGAAGCTCCAGCCCGGCACGGCCCCCGTAGAGCGTCGCCAGTCGCGCGCGCAGGTTGGACAGGCCCACACCGCCCCCTCGCGCCGGGCCTCCCACGGGCGGCCCCATGCCGTCGTCCCGCACGAGCAAACGCAGCACATCCCCTTCCCGCTCGGCGGAGATTTCAATCCGCCCCGGCTCCGCGCGCGGTGCCAGGCCGTGGCGGATGGCGTTCTCCACCAGGGGTTGCAGGGCCAGATAGGGCACGCGCGCCTCCAGCACCTCGGGCGCCAGCCTCCAGGCCACATGCAGCCGGTCGCCGAAGCGGATCTGCTCGATGTCCAGGTAGGGCGCGAGCGCCGCCTGCTCCTCGCGCAGCGTCACCTCCTGTCGCCCGTGGGACTCCAGGCTGTGGCGCAGGAGGTCTCCCAATCGCGCCAGCATGCGCTCCGCCGCGTCCGGGTCCACGTGTACCAGCGAGGCCACGGCGTTGAGCGCGTTGAACAAGAAGTGCGGCCGGAGCTGCGACGCGAGCGCCTGGAGTCGCGCCTCCGCGAGCTGCGCCTGGAGCTGGTCCGCGCGACGCTGGCGCACGTGGGCCCTGCGCGCGAGACCCAGGGCATGGGCGCCCGCCGTCAGCAACACGAAGGGCAGCAGGTTGTTGACGACGCTCTGGGCCAGCACGTAGGGCACGTGCGGCTCTCGCTCATACCAGCCGATGAGGTCCTGGGTGAGCACGACGAAGGTCGCCCTCCCCAGCACGACGAGCAGCAACGCACCCAGGTGGAAGCCCAGGGCGGGGAGCGGGCGCCGGCGCGTCAGGGGGACGCGCTCGGACAGGCGCAGACACATCACGGTGAAGGGCACCCACAAGAGGGAGCTGGCCAGGGACATGCGCCACAGCTCGGCCTCGACGACCTTCGCCTCGCCGATGCGCTGGAGGAGCTGGACCTGGCTCACGGAGATGAGCGCATCCGCGAGCCACCAGCCCAGGGCGCCCAGCCACACGGCCCAGGATGGCAGGGGGGGCACCTCGCCAGCCCGGAGTCTCTCCGTCTCCTCGTCACGCATGATGGGCAAGGGTAGCGGGCCCCGGGGATGGCTTCCATGACGCCCGGGACGAACCGCTCGCGTGCGGGGATGAACGGAGCGTCCCCCGGCGGGCGCTCAGTGGCCCTGGCGTGACAGCCATTGCCGCCACTGCTCGGGACGTTCGAAGTCCTCGCCGGAGAGCAGCCGGAGCACCTTCACCGCGGGGTCGCGGTTGATGGGCTGCTGGTAGGCGGACATGTCCACGAGCAGGGTGCCGACCTTCTGGAGCACCTCCGCTCGACGGGCCTTCAGCTCGTCGGGGGTGAGCTTCACGAGCACCATCTCCAGCAGGTAGGTGCCCTTGTTCCGGTCCATCACGCCCGGCATCGTCATCACCTCGAAGACCACGGACAGGTCGACGACAGGCCGCGCCAACGACTCCTGGAAGGCCAGCACCGCGCGGACGACGTTGTTGCGCACGCCGGAGTCCGGGTCCTTGAAGAAGGGCACGAGCCACCCGATGACCTGCTCCGGCGTGCCGGCATAGCCCAACACCAAGGGGACCACCGCGCGTCGGTTCGCATCGGCGTCCTCTCGCAACACGCGCAGCAGCGACTCCCGAGCGGCCGGCGCCTTCTCGACGAAGCGCGGCTCGTAGGGCGCGAGCTCCGGATGGCCGAAGCCGAAGGTGCAGTGAGCGACGCGACAGGTCATTGGCTGCTCGGGGTTCAACCCGCCACTGATCATCAGTTGCTCCACCTTGTCGTCGTACTCCAGCCACTGCGCGACGAGCCCCCCCGGGTCCTCCACGTGTCCGGTGGGAGTGGGGAGGAAGCTCAAGCGGTGCGAATCCTCGGCGTCCACCAGGTCCACGCTGGCGAAGGCCTGTCCCTTCAAGTCCTCCGCGAAGAACGCAATCATTCCCACCTCGGCGTAGGCGAGATTGAATCGCTGACGCAGGGCCTCCTGGCGCTTCTTCAGTAGATGGCGACTGCCGACGACGGGCTTACCCACCTCCAGGCCCAGCATCTGGATGACCGAGGCGGCATCGGCGCGACGCGAGCGTGACACGTCGATGGTCATGAGCACGGGGAGGGGCATGGGTGGAGCGTCCGCCTTGTCCAGGTTCGCCTGGACGGCAGACACCACCTCCGTCCAGCCTGGCAGCGAGCGGAGCGAGGCCAGCTCCGGGTCGAACTGGAGCTGCTCCACGGAGAGGTAGCCCTCGCCGGCCGAGCGCTTCAGGAAGGCGAGCGCGTCATCGGGGCGACCGCCCATGGCCGAGCACCTCGCGGCGGAGTAGTACCCCTCCGAGCGCAAGCCCGCGTCTGTCATGGCCTCCGCGGCCTGTCGGCGCAGGTCGGCACAGGTGGCGAAGTCCTCGGCGTCATAGGCCTTGCTCGCGCGCTGGGACAGATCCTGGGAGGCCCTGGCGCCCACGGTGGAGACCACGTCCTTCGGCGTTCCAGACGAATGCGCGCAGCCCACGCCCATCATCAACAACAGACTCAATCCGGCAGACTTCCTCACGGAAACCTCCCTTTCGAACCCCGGACTGTGGCTCGGCGCGGGCCCCGGATTCAATTCCTCACGGTTCTGACGCAACGCCCCAAAGGCCTCGGGCTTGAGTTCCGGCCATCCGAGCCCCAGCCTGGACAATTGCAACTCAGTGGATTCCGTTACCCGGAGGCGCTCAGGACATGTCCAGCCATACCCACTCGAAGAAGCCGTGGTCCTCGGTGCGCCCCCGTTCGTCTATCAGTGGCAGGTTGTCGATGACTTCGGCCAGGGCAACCAGAGCACCTTCTGGACCACCGGGTCGACGACGCACGACGACTGGTGCTTCTTCAAGCTCTCCACCACGGGGACCCACTGGAGGAAGTGGGTCCGCTTCCGTGTGACGGATGCGACCGGCGCCGTGTCCAACGTCGCGGAGACCAGCCGCCCCTGCTGGAGCCCCAACTGACGTCAGGGCCCCGGTGCCTCCCGCTTCACTCCGCCTTCTTCGGAGCCGGAGCGGGACGCACCACCCGGTGCACGGGGTAGATGCCGCCCACCTCCAGCAGCTTGTCCAGGAACTGCCACCGGCAGAAGCCATCGTCCGAGTGCGGCTCCAGCAGGTACACGGCCAGCGTGCCCGCGCGCTGCGCCGTGGGCACGTAGAGCGTCCCTTCGGCGAACTCGCGCGTCGTCCGCTCGGGCGACACCGTCAGCACCGTCTCGAAGCGCACCGGCTTGGGCTTCTGGCTCAGCGGAACCTCCGCCTCACCGAGCGCGGGCACGTTCGCCGCCACGTCGGGGCTGAAGGTCTCCTCGCGCCGGGCGATGCGGTAGCTGTCCACCAGGAAGTGGCGCGCCTTGGGGAGCACCTCGAATCGAATCCCGTGCCCCTCCAGCCGAGGCGCCAGCTCCGCCGGCACCAGGTACGCCTCCGGCGTGCTCACCGCCTGCGTCGGGATGAACGTCCGCTGGTGCGGCACGCGGTAGACGCGGCGCTTCTTCCCCGGGAATCGGTGCTCCGCGATGCTCTTCTCGTCGAACGCCTGGATGCGCGCCAGGTCTCCGTCCTTCGCATACGCCGGGTAGTCGAACGTCAGCGCGCCCTTCTCATCGCGCGTGGCGACGCCGTAGTTGATGCCCACCTGCGTCTGGAGGTCGGGCGTCGTCCCTCGCGCGATGATGGCCTGCTGCTGGCCTTCGGTGACGGAGCGGAACGCCTTCGCGCTCCGGGCCGCCTCGCGGAACAGCTCCAGCAACCACGCCCGCGTCACCGCGCAACGGCGCGGGAAGTCGATGTAGCTGTACGTCTCCAGCAGCACATCGAGCCGCCCGAGCAGCCCCCGGTAGTGACTGCCGAAGCGCGGCAGCGCCGGGTACGTGTGCCAGCCCGAGGCGGGCACGTCCTCCTCGCGGTAGTTGCCGTACCAGAAGCTCTCGAACCCGTGGCGCTTGCTCACCGCCTCGGAGACGCGATCCAACATGGCCCGGTTGTAGTCGCGCAGCTCCTGGAACAGCGGCTCGTTCGAGTGCGACGTGTCGTACGTCAAATCGAAGGCGTGGATGCTGCCGTCCGTGGTGTGGCAGTCGATGAACAGCTCCGGCCACCACGTCTGGTGCAGCTTCGCCATGGCGCGCGTCTCCGGCGCCTCCTGCTTCGTGCTGTCGCGGTTGAGGTTCCACCCCTCGCCCGTGTAGCGCGTGCCCACGCCGCCCTCGGGGTTGACCTGCCCCTCCAGGCTCTTGAGGTTGAGCTTGCGGTTGTTGGGGCTGATGCGGTCATTGCCGTCCGGGTTGAAGTTGGGAACCAGGACCAGGCACAGCCTGTCGAGCAACTTCGCGCCCAGCTTCGTCAGCGTCAAATCCCGCGCGAGCGCGAGCACCGCCTCCTTGCCCTCCACCTCGCCGGAGTGGATGTTGGCCTCCACCAGCACGACGACCTTCTTCTGCTTGCGCGCCAGCTCGGGTGTGAAGCAGTTGCGATCACTCACGATGAGCGCCACCAGGGGCTGGCCCTCGCCGCTCGTTCCGAAGTCCACCCGTCGGGCGAGCTTCGTACGGCGGCAGAGCTCGTCGACGAAGGCGAGCACGTGGGAGTGACGCGAGGTTTCGGCGTAGTTCGACGATTCAGCGCGAGTGAGCAGCTGGGACATGGGCGCGCATCCGAGCGCCGCACTCCCGCGTCGTCAAGCACTTCGTCCACGACGACACACCGCGAATGTGCGCACCCCGTCCTCCAGTGAGCGCTCGTCGGAGCAGTGACGTGCCGTGTCGACGATTCCAGCGCACTGCCCGGGAATTCCACGCGAGGATGCCGCCCGAATGAAAATCTGGGTCGATGCCGATGCCTGTCCGGGCCCCGTCCGGGAAATCCTCCTGCGCGCCTCGCAGCGCCTCAAGGTGCCTCTCGTGTTCGTCGCCAACCGGTCGATGAACCTGCCCCGCTCGGAGTTCGTCTCCACCGTGCAGGTGGGCGCCGGGCTCGACGTGGCGGACCAGCACATCGCCACCTCGGCGCAGAAGGGAGACCTGGCCGTCACGCAGGACATCCCGCTCGCGGCGCTGCTGGTGCCACGGGGCGTGGTGACGTTGGACCCGCGCGGCGAGCTGTTCTCCGAGGAGAACATCGCCGAGCGGCTCTCCGTACGGAACTTCATGCAGGAGCTGCGGGAGAGCGGCGTCGTCACGGGCGGCCCGAACGGCTTCAATGCCCAGGACCGCCAGCGCTTCGCCGCCGCGCTGGACCGCGAGCTGTCCCGGCTGCTCCCGAAGCGAGGCTAGCCAACCCGGCTCCGGGAGCAAGCCACGCTCCCGGAGCGACGGGCGTGGACTCAAATCCCGTCGATGAGGCGGGTGGCGATGTCGGGGCTGAACTGGCCCGCGGGAATCGACGGAGCGATGCCGCAATTCCCATCGGAATCCCCTGGGACCTTCACCCACAGGAGCATCTCCGCGCCCCCGCCCACCTGCGACAGCGCGCCCAGCTTGCGGCCCCCGGGGTTGCACCACTCGCCATTGTGGCCGTTGCCGTTGCGGCTGGTGTCCACCACGAAGGGCCTGGTGTAGCCGTAGCGCGTGTTGAGCGAGCTGTTCACCGATGCTCCGAACGTCGTCGACTGGGGCGTGGTGAAGAAGTTCGACACGTTCAGCACGAAGCCCCGGATGTTGCGGACCCCGGAGGACTCCAGTCGCTGCGCCGTGGTGTCAGCGCCAATCCAGTTGGCGTTGCCGCCATCCATATAGGCCCACGTGTTGGGGGCACGGTCCCTCAACTGCTCCGTCGCATAGCGCAACAGGCCGAGCCGCGTCTGCCGCTCCGTCTCATTGGGCAGACAGTCGAGCTGGGCGAGCGCGTCCGGCTCGATGATGACGATGGCGGGGCGGCTGCCGAGGCCCGTGACGAAACCGGAGATCCACGCGCGATAGGCCTCGGGGCTGCCCGCGCCTCCTCCCGAGTGGCTGCCGCAATCGCGCCCGGGGATGTTGTAGGCCACCAGCACCGGCAGCTTGTCCGCCGCGTCCGCGGCGGTGACGAAGCCGGCCACCGCCGAGGCGATGTCTCCACTCCAGTTGCCGAACCAGCGCGCCCCCGGCTTGCTCGCGATGGACGACTGGATGCGCGCCGCGCGCCCGTCCCCGCCGTTGCTTCGCACCCAGTTGGCGGAGTTGGAGTTCGGGTCCACGTAGAAGCCGCTCGTCATTCCCACCGGCCCGGAGCCACCGTCCTCCGTGGTGAGCGAGATGTTGTCCAGGAAGGCGGAGAAGGCGCCCACGCCGCCGAGCTGGAACGTCACCTGTCCCACCGTCGTCGCCACGTTGGACGTGAAGGGGAACGTGAAGGTGCGCTGCGTGCCATCCAGGGTGATGTACTGGTCCAGCGGCGCGGTGTACGGCGCGGCCCCCAACTGCACCGTCGCCCTCACCCTCGCGGTTTTCGACGCGGACGCCGTGAAGGACAGGGTGTACGCCCGGCCATTCACCAGGGCGATGTTGTCCTGTCCCATGGGAGCGTCCCAGGCATTGGCGGGGCTTCCCGTGACGTTGACGCGCAGCCGTCCGTTCTCCACCACGGACTGCGTATTGGGACCACTCCACCACGGAGCCACCGTCCCGCCGCCGAAGGTGCCATTGGCGACCAGCTCCGCGAGCGGAGAGGCCACCACGCCCTCGGTCTCCGTCTCCGGCGCGGGCCGCGCGGAGGGACCGCACGCGGACACCAGGGACGCCACCAGCACCCAACCCACTTGTCGACGCAGTTGCACGAAACGATTCCTCCTGCCCGCTTCCGGATGATAGGGATTGACGTCCGGCGTGTCGCGGGCCCTTGAGCGCGGCGCGGCATCCTGGCAGGCTTTTCCTGATTTACCAGCTCAAGTACACACAGGGCCTCGCAGTCAATACAATGGCAAAATTTGCAAGCAGCCTGAAACAGCGCCGTCCATCCTGAGTGTAGACATCCACGTTCGACGGCGGCGCCAGGGAATATCGAACACTCCCTCGCGGGAAATCACGCACGGCGCGCGCCATTACTCCGGCTCGGGTGTCGTATCCGCGCTGTCGAGCCCATGCCTGCGCAGCAGCCGACGAAGCTGGGTGCGGTGCAGGCCGAGCGCGCGCGCCGTCGCGGAGACGTTGCCCCCTTGCTGACGGAGGGCCTCCTCCAGTCGGGCCCGCTCATCAGGCTCGGGCGCCTCCGCGCGCGGCTCGGGCCTGGGCTCGGGGCCGCTCGGAGGCGTGGCGCTCCCCGGGCCGAAGGCGGTCCCCGCGGTGGGGCTCAGGTGTCGAGCCTCCACACGGGTGGCCCCTTGGAGCTGCGCGCCCTGGATGGCGCCACGCAGTTCCACCAGCAACTCGCGGATGTTTCCCGGCCAGGGCCGCAGGAGACACTGCTCCACCAGGGAGACGTGGAGCCCGAGCCCCGGGGCCACGCGCTCCGCCTCGCGCTGGAGCAGGAGGGGCAGCTCCTCGGGACGCTGGCGCAGGGGTGGCACCACCACCTCCGGGCGGCCCATGCGGAAGTACAGGTCCTCTCGCAGGCCCCCTCGGGCCACCAGGGCGCGCAGGTCCTTGTTGCTCGCGGAGCACAGGTGCACGTCCACCGTCTTCGCCCGGGAGGCCCCCAGGGGAAGCACCTCGCGCGTCTCCAGGGCCCGCAGCAGCTTGGCCTGGACGGACAGGTCCAACTCCACCACCTCGTCGAGGAAGAGCGTGCCGCCATCGGCGGCCTGGAGGTACCCCAGGGCATCCGCCTCCGCGCCGGAGTACGCGCCGCGCCGGACTCCGAAGAGGAGCCGCTCCGCGATGCCCTCGGGAATGGCGGCGCAGTTGACGGCGACGAAGGGGCCCTCGCGCCGGGGGCCATGTTGATGGAAGGCGCGCGCCAGGCCCTCCTTGCCAGCGCCGCTCTCGCCATGGATGTGGAGGGAGAAGCCCAGCTCGGCCGCGCGAGCCACCTCCGCGAGCAGCCGCCGCCCCCCCGGGCCGCGCACGAAGCCGTCCACCAGCACGACGCCGTGCTCCTCCAGGGGCCTCACGTCGAGGCTCGGGACGAAGAGCGAGTCCCCCATGCGCAGCACCGTGCGCACCTCGCGAGGCGCGCCGGGAGCGAGCGGCTCCCCATCCACCCAGGTTCCGTTCTGGCTTCCCAGGTCGACGGCCTGGAAGTGCTTCCCATCGAAGCGGACCTGGGCATGGCGGCGCGACATCCTCGGGTCCTGGACCTCGCCCAGCAGGGGGCCTCGTCCCAGCTCCAGGCCCTCGGGCGGTATCCGGAGGGCCACGGCCAACGCCGTGCCTCCACCAAAGATGCGCACCAGCCCGGGAACGCGCGCCGCGTCCGAGGCCCCCTGCCCTCCTCCATCAGCGCTTGGCCGGAGCGTCGACCCGTCGTGTTCCATGCCGTGCCATCATACGCGCCAGTCCGTGGCACACGGTGCCAGCGTTTGTGCCAGTTCCAGAGCGCCAGGGGCCCTGGGCGAGGACGTCCTCCCGAGGACGATGGGAATGTCGGGGGCCCGTTCAACCATGGCACGGCGCTCGCTATGGGGCGCCCGCACCGAGAGACAGCAGGGGGACACCACACCATGAGGAACATGACTGACGACATCACGGCGCCCGTACGGGGAGCCTACCGGACCACCGGACCCATTCTGCTGGCGACACTGGCGCTCCTCGGCGCGAGCGCCTGCCTCAAGCCCCTCCAGCTCCCGCCGGACCCGAACCCCCAGCGGCCTGATGTGGGGGACAAGTACGTGACGGACTCGGAGACGAAGCTGCCCGTCACGAAGTGCAGGGGCGAGGACTGTCCGCCGCTGACGCCTGACGCGTCACCGCTGGCGCCCATGGAGTGTCCGACGGGGCAGTGCATCCCGGACAACTCGAACGGCCAGGGCATCTACATCGTCGAGGGGAGCGACTTCTGTTTCAAGCAGGGAACGGAGTCCCGGTTCTGCCCGGAGGCCTTCGTCAATCGCGGTCCCGGCGACGTGGTGCTCAGGGGGAGAGACCGCCTCATGAACACGTTCTTCTACACCCCGACAATCCGGGGGGTGCTGCCGGGGCAGCTCCAGCGCACGCCGCAGGGAGGGCCGGCCAGCTTCGTGGCGATTCACAGCATCCAGGGCAAGGGGGACCAGCTCGTCGTCAATTACTGTCATTCGCGCGTGCAGTGCAGCAAGCCGGAGGACATCCAGACCCTCCAGGGGGCGGCGCTCGCGGGCTTCACGTTCGACGTGCTCTTCCGGAACGTGCCGGACGAGGAGACGTACTTCGAGCTCCAGCTCATTCCGGTGGAGGCCGACCAGCTCCTCCCGCCGTTCCGGCTCCAGAAGTACGAGGTGCGACACCGGCTGAGAGACCCCAATGGCAATCATCCAGCCTGGACGAATCCCTGCGGAGGGACTGCGCGAGGCAGGGTGGGCATCCTCCCCGGCCGGGTGGTGGATGACATGAATGCGGCCGTCACCGCCGACGCCAACGTCACCACGCTGGGGTGCGAGTCCGGTGCCATCGTCACCTGCCTGGATTGGGGTTACAGCCCCTGGAACTCCCAGACGGGAGCGGCCGACCCCCGGCGTGAGTTTGTCTATGGGTCCTGTCTCCAGGCGAAGCGCGCGGCCTATTTCGTGGGCCAGGGAGACCTCAAGAGCTACACGCTGACGGGCACTCGCATCCTCAAGCGGGACGAGTATGGCTTTGGGCGGGACGCGGAGGATGGAATCGAGCGCACCGACTTCCTGGAAGCGCTCTGGAGTCCCAAGGGCGCGGTCTGCCTCAATCCCGAGCACCGGCGCCACCCGGAGATTCCCCTGCATCCGGAGCATGGCCCCCGAATCGAACGCTGTGAGGCGCCGCCGGGACAGCAGGTCCTCTGGCGGGACAACGCCAAGCTCTCGACGGGTTTGCCGCCTCGACGCTAGCGCGGGTTTCAACATCACCGCGGCGGAGGCGAGCGTGGACGAGGCGGAGAATGCCGTAGAGGTTCTCCACCTTGTCCACTGGGAGTGCCCCTGCCCCTTCGCACGAACTGCTCCGAGCAGGCCTTGCGGCGGACCTGGACTATGGCTTCTCGACTTCCAGCGCCTGTACCAGTCCGGCGTACTCGCGACGAAGCAAGGGGTTGAGCTCCAGGGCCCGCGCGAGCGCGGCTTTGGCCTGACGAACCCCTTCCGCCCGCGTGGAGCTCGCCCGCGCCTCCAACAACAACAAGCCGGCACGCAGCGACTGAGCCTGTGCCTGATTCGGGTCGAGCTGCATCGCCAGCTCCACCTGTCCGAGGCCCTCGGACACGGTGACTCGCGCCGCCGAGGGAGTCTGCACTTCCGCCAGCTTCCATGACGCCCGTGCGAGTGCCAGGTGGGCCTCGAGATACGGATAGAGCGCCACGGCGCGCCGGGCTTCATCACGGGCGAACTGGAGCAGCCCCACCGCGTCCCGCCCCTTTCGGCGAGCCCACTCCGCCTCCACGAGCGCCAGCCGCGAGCCCACCACGCGGCAATCCGCGCAACGCGAATCCAGGCGCAGCGCCTCCTCCAGGGCCCGGCGCCCCTCCTCCAGCGCAGTCGCGGGAGACTGCCCATCGCGCACCGCCTGGGCCGCCCGCGACAAGTGCACCGCCGCGACATGGAAGTGGGTGCGCCCCGACGTCGCGTTGATGCGCAGTGAGCGGCCGAGCGCCTCGAGCGCCCGCGTCAGCGCGGGACTCGCGTCGCCTCCCAGGTCGATGAGGTACGAGGCGCGGGTCAGCTCGGCCAGCGCCACCTCGTTCAGCGCCGAGTAGAAACGACCATCCAACGCGAGCGCGCCCTGCCCTGCTTCCAAGGCCCGCTCCACGTCCGGGCCCGGGTCCTCGCCTCGTGACAACGCATACGTCGCCAGCGCGTTGTGCAGCTCCGCCAGGTTCGAGTGAGCGAAGAGGTACCGGGGGTCCGTGCGCAGCGCGAGCCGCAGGTGCTTCCCCGCGGCCTCGTATTCGGGGCGAGGGTCCAGACCGTGCTCACGCTGATGGTTGCCCTTCCAGCGGTGCACGAGCGCCAGGTCATTGTGTCCCCAGGGGTAGGCCGGCTCCAGCTCCAGCGCCCGGGTGAGCTGAGCCATGGCCTCGTCCCACGACGCTCCAGGGTCTCCGCCCTCGCGCGCGACCAGCAGTCCTCGCAGGAAGAGACTGAAGCCCAACGTGTCGTACGCGAGGACATCCCGGGGCTCCAGTTCAATGGCACGCGAGGCGGAAGCAATGGCTTCTCCCAGCAGCCGCTTCGGCTCTTCCTTCCCATCCTGGGGAGTCGCCGCGCGATAGGCATTCATCAACACCAGGGCACGCTTCGTGTGCGCGGACGCACGCGAGGGCGACGCGACGAGCGCCTGCTCACACGCGGCCAGCGCCCGCTCCAACGAGTCCTTGCGCGAGCGTCCCTGCTTCCGGTCCAGGTCCGCCAGTTGGAGCCAGGCTTCCGCGAGCGCCTCGTGGCCTCGCGCATCGCTGCGCGCCAGCTCCAGCGCCTGCTCGTACCGACGTGTCGCCTCCAGGAAGTCCGAGCGCGCGGCCTCGTGGTCTCCACGCCCCAGCCGCTCCATGGCCCGCGCATGAGCCACATCCGCCGCGAGCATCCGAGGCTCCAGCAGCCACGGAGTCTCAGCCTCCGCCTCCGACGCGGCGGCCTCCGCCACATCCAGTTCCTGGCGATAGAATGCCATCCATCCCGCCAGGAGCCGGGGCGACTCCCCCGCCGCGCCCTGCCCCCGCTCCAGTGCGCGGAGGGCGGGCTTGAGGAGGTCCGCGTCCAGCGTCCGCGCATGCTCGGCCATCCACTCGGGCCCGCCCCGTCGTCGCGCCGTCTCCATCGCGAGCAGGTACAGGCCCCCCAGCGTCTTCCCCAGCGCCAGGTTCAGCTCGGGAGAATCCAGCCCCAACCCCGCCGCGTGAGTCAGTTCCTCGCGGGCCTGCTCCAGCTCTCCCATCGCCAGATGACCGCGCCCCCGCGCGTAGTGCACCAGCGACTCGCCATGTACCCCCAGCGAATGTGGTGCCGACGCGAGCTGAGCCATCCGCTCACGCACGAGCCGCTGCTCCGGACGCGTGTCATGCAGCGGCGCCATCAAGGCCGCGCGCATCAGCCACTCCACGTCCTTCACCTGTTGCCCCAGGTGCTCCGCCAGGCGGGCGCGGCCCTCGGACTGACTCCACGAACGCACGCCGAGGGAGGACACGACGAGCACGCTCACCAACGACACGGCGGAGACGACGACGAGCGCCCGGTGCTTGCGCGCCCGCCGCAGCCACCGCGCGACGAGCCCGGGCCGCCGCGCGAGGATGGGCTCCCCATCCAGGTACCGGTCCAGGTCCTCCGCCAGCGCGCGCGCCGAGGGATACCGGCGCGCCGGGTCCTTGTTGAGACACGTCAGGACGATGGTCTCCAAATCTCCCGCCACCTCCTGCACGCGCAGGCGCGGAGGAACCACGTCCTCGTGCAGCACCTGGTGCAGCGTGCCCACGGACGTGCTGTCCCGGAATGGCGGCACGCCCGTCAACAGCTCGTACAGCGTGGCGCCCAGCCCGTAGACATCCGTGCGCCGGTCGACGCCAGTCCGGTCTCCACGCGCCTGCTCGGGCGCCATGTACGACGGCGTGCCGAGCACCGCGCCCGTCCTCGTGAGGCCCTGCTCCAGGTCCGCGTCATGGGCCAGTCCGAAGTCCATCACCACCGGGAACCAGTGCCGGGCCTCCTGCCGCTCCACCAGGATGTTGGCGGGCTTGAGGTCCCGGTGGATGACACCCAGCCGATGCGCCTCGTGCATCGCCGAAGCGACCTCCCGCATCACCTGGACCTTCTCGGCCAGCGTCATGTCGGGCGCCACGCTGTCCAGCCGGGTGCCCTCCACGAGCTGCATCGCGATGAAGTCCCGCGTCCCCACGCGGCCCACCTCGTACACCCGGCAGACATGGGGATGGACGATGCGCGCCTGCGCACGAGCCTCCTGGAGGAAGCGCATCGTCCGGTCCGGGTCCGCGTCCCGCACGAACTTGAGCGCCACGAAGCGACCCAGCCGCCGGTCCCTCGCCTTGTAGACCTCTCCCATCCCCCCGCGCCCCAGCAGCTCCAACGAGTCGAAGCGCTCGCCCATCAACGTCTCCGCCGTCCCCAGGACTGGAGCGTGCGCGCGGTGCTCCTCCCGCGCCTCGCTACCGTCCATCGTGGGCCCGTCGTCCCCTGCCCGGCGCCCCGCGTCTCCCCGTTCCGACATGGCGCCATGCTAACCGGCTCATGCGGCGCTCGGGCCAGTCGCTCCCTTCCCGCCCCTCCAGCGTCATGCTCCGGGTGTAGGCTGCCATCGCCCCTCGCGGCGCGCCTGGCACCCTTTCGCGAGGCTCGGAGGTCTGGACTTGAGCGTCGCCCTCATCATCGCCTTCACCACCACGCTGGCCCTCGGCACCACACCAGCGCCTGGCGCACGCGAGCCGCTCGCGGACCTCCTGGAGCGCTTCCCGGAGGTCGCGGGCTCGGACGACGAGCCGGGAATGGACAAGGAGGAGCAGGCCATGGCCACGGCCCTCCAGGCCTATGGAGCCACCGCCATTCCTCCGCTGCTCGCCATGCTCACCAGCGAAAAGGAAGCCGTGAGGGAGCTGGCGGCCTACACCCTGTCCGAAATCGATGGGCTCACCGATGAGCACCTGGACGCGCTCGTCGAAGGTTGGCAGTTGGGCACGTCGTGGATTGAACGGGCCGTGGGCCGCGTGGGGACACCGCGCGCACTGGAGGTGCTCGTGGAGACCCTCCATGAATATCCCTCCTCCCAGAGTCAGCTCTCCGGCGCTCTCGTCATGGCGGGAGGAAAGGGAGCCCTCGCGCTCGTGGAGTCGCTGCGCGACGCCAGTCCCCGGAAGCCGGCGTTCGTCGACAGTGCCTGCCAGATTCTGCGGGAGATGGAGCAGGACGCGGGTACTACCGCCATCGAGCCGCTCCTGGCCGTGGCGGAGGCGCCGAAGCTCCACATCAAGAACCGCGGCCACGCGGTACGGCTGGTGGGGTGTCTGGGCTTTCGGGCCCAACCCGTGGCGCCACGGCTGGAGCAACTTCGCGCCAAGACGCCCCGCCTGAGCAACGACGTCGGCGCGGCGCTCACGAACATCGTCCCCGAGCTGAAGGCGGCGCTCTTCGCCCAGCACCTGCGCACCGCGCCTGGCATCCCCCTGCTGCGGGAGCTGGCGGCGCTCCGTGAGAACGGACGCGGGGCCGGTGCGGTCCTCGTCGAGCTGCAGTCCCACGCCAACTGGGAGATTCGCGTCGCGGCGGTTCGCGCCATGGGTTACCTCCGGTACACGGAGGCGACCGAACTGCTCATCTCCCTGCTCGAGGACACGAAGGACTGGCAGCGGGTCTTCGTTTCAATCGAGGCGCTCGGAAGGTTCAAGGACGCGCGAGCCATCGACCCGCTCGAGCGGGTCGCGAAGACGCACTGGTATCCCTACGTGCGCCAGGCGGCGCTGCACGCCATCAAGGTCATCCGGGGCGAGGCCATGTATACCGAGCAGACGCACTTCCCCTCGGAGTTCCTCGCCTACCGGTACTCGGAATACGAGCCGGGCGACGCCGTCGATCCGCCCTTCGTTCCGGGAAGCGATGAGCTCTCCGCCGAAGCCCTCAAGCCACTGTCGTACACGGTGAAGATGCCGGCCCGCGAGGACAGACGCGCGTCCATCCAGAAGCTGGGGGCGGGCTGCGGCTTGCGTGTCGCCAACGGACACCTGCTGGGCTCGGACCGGGGCGAGTGGGGAGGCGAGCTGGTCCATCAGACGGCGAAGGGCACCACCACGATGCTGCTGAAGGAGAACGTCCGGTCCATCCATCGCATCGGTGACACGCTCGTCGCCGTCACGGGGCTGGCCCACCTCTCCAGCCATCGCGGAATGCTCTACCGAATCGTTTCCAAGGCGGACACCTACGTCACCGAGCCCTGGCGAACGCTGCCCAGCGCGCCCAAGGTCGCCGGGATGATGGAAGACGGCCGGCTGTTCGTCTCCTGCGAGGGCGGCGACATCATCGTCACCGCCGACGGAACCCTGGAGATGTCGACCCGGGAGAGCCGACGCGCCAGGCCCGCGAAGTAGCACGCGGCACACCGCCGCGCCCAAGCTCAGCGCGCGGCGGTGCGGAGCAACGCTCACTCACCCGGCACGCCGCCGCGCTCAAGCTCAGCACGAGTCGGTGCGGAGCAACGCTCACTCACCCGGCGTGCCACCTCGCCCAAGCTCAACGCGCGGCGGTGCGGAGACCGCTCACTCACCCGGCGCGCCACCTCGCCCAAGCCACGGAGCGAGGCGGGTACGCGAGGCCCTCGCTCAAACTCAACGCAAGGCAGTGACGTGGATGGTGGGAGTGCGCGCCGCCGTCGCACGCTCCACCACGCGGCCCAGGCGCAGGAGCAGGTGCTCCTCATACGGGCGCCCCATGAGCTGGACGCCCACCGGCAGCCCCGCGCGGTCGAAGCCGGCCGGGACGGACAGCGCCGGGAAGCCCGTCAGGTTCCCCTCGCGCACGAAGCGCATCAGCGCGTCCACCACGGGCAGGTTGGACTCGCCATCCGGCAGCGTCCCCTCCGGAATGAGCGGCGCGGTGGTGGCCGTCGACGGCGTGACGATGACGTCCACGCCCGCCATGACAGCCAGGAGCTCACGCGTCAGCCGGTGGCGGTGGCGCAACGCATGAATCAGGTCCGTGGCGCGGAAGTGCCGGCCGATGGCCAGGTTGGTGCGCGAGTCGAGCCCGAAGTCCGCCGAATGGGCACGCGAGTGCGGCAGCATCGACTCGGCCATCTCGCTCAGGATGATGCAGCTGTGCGTCCACAGCACCGTGTTCAAGTCCGGCGCGGGTATCTCCACCACCGTCGCGCCCGCGTCGGTGAGGGCGCGCACCGCTTCCTTGCAGCGCGCCACCACGTCCGGCGAGGCATCCTCGAAATAGGGCCAGCAGATGCCCAGTCGCACTCCCGTCAGGTCCGCGCGCTCGTAACCGGACAGGTGATGCGGCGGCTGCGTCTGGGCGACCAGGTCCTTGCCGTCGGGCCCGGCCAGGAGCGCATACATCGCCGCGACGTCGTCGACTGTGAGCCCCATGGGCCCGACGTGGCCCACGTTCCAGCACAGCGGCGGCACGCCCGTCTCGGGGATGCGGCCCCACGTCGCCTTGAGGCCGACGATGCCGCACAGCGCCGCCGGGATTCGGATGGAGCCTCCACCGTCCGCGCCGATGCTCAGCGGACACAGCCCCGCGGCGACGACGGCCGCCGAGCCGCTGGAGCTCCCTCCGGTGATGTGTCCCCGGTTCCACGGGTTGCGCGCGGCGCCGTGGTGCGGATTCAACCCGATGGGGTTGATGCCAATCTCGTTCATGTTGGCCTTGCCCAGGAGGAGCGCCCCCGCGGCCCGCAGGCGCGCGGCCACCGTGGAGTCCACCGTGGTCACCTCGTTGCGGAACCGCGTGCCCAGCGTCGTGGGGAAGCCCGCCAGGTCCACTTCGTCCTTGAGCACCACGGGCACGCCGTCCAGCACGCTCAGCGGACGTCCGGCGCGCAGGCGCTCGGCGGAGGCCTCGGCGGCGCGGAGCACCTCGTCCGGCTTGCGCGCGATGAACCAGCCCATCCGCCCCTCGCCGCGCTCCAGCCGGTCGATGGCCTCGTTCAACCGCCGCGCCACGGCGACGGGGTCCACGCCGCCCTCTCGATAGGCGCGCGCGAACGAGCCCACCGTCTCGCGCTCCGGCGTCACGGCCTGCGCGGCGATGGCGCGCGCGGCCTGCTCTTGAGGGGACTGGGCTTGCGTGGCGGGGGCGCCGTGCGGCAGCGGAAACTGGAGCGGCGGCGCGTCCCCCGCGGGCAGCTCGCGCCACGCGGTGATGCCACTGTCCCGCACCAGCTTCTCCAGCACGGGCCCGCCAACCCCACTCTCCAGGGTGTTGACGAATGCCTTGAGCGCCAGCCCCGACACGCGGGGCGCCTTCACCGGGTTGCGTTGGTAGGCCATGCGCCCAGCCTACTCGGGCGAGCCCTGACGCGCGCGCCTCAACCCGGAGGACGACCCAACCCGTGCGCCTCCGCGAGTTCCCTCAGTCGCTCGACGAGCGCATCCCGGTCCTCGTAGCGCAGGCCCTCTGTGCGAATCGCGGGCAGGAGCTCGACACGGACGCGTCCCGGACTCACGCGCCACTCGCCATGCGGGAGCACCGCGCGCACGCCATGGAACACCATGGGGACGATGGTGGCCCCCGCGCCAATCGCGAGCACCGCCGCGCCCTTCTTGTAGGGCCCCAGCGAGCCGTCGGGGCTGCGCCGTCCCTCGATGGACATGTAATAGCTGGCGCCCCGCCGCAGCGCCTCCTGGGCCCGGTCCACCGCGCGACGCGCCTGCGCGTGCCACCGCCGCACCACCACCGTGGAGCCCTGCGCCACCGGCACCCACCCCGCGAAGGGCAACAGCGCGAACCCCAGGTTCATGAAGATGAGCGAGGGTCTTGGAAGCGCCGGGGGAGTCACGAACGTCTCGCCCAGGCTG
Source organism: Myxococcus sp. AM011 (assembly GCF_013372595.1). Taxonomy (NCBI): domain Bacteria; kingdom Pseudomonadati; phylum Myxococcota; class Myxococcia; order Myxococcales; family Myxococcaceae; genus Myxococcus; species Myxococcus sp. AM011. The sequence goes on along the minus strand of NZ_JABXEM010000159.1, from coordinate 540 downwards.
GTCTGGTTCAGTTGAAGGAAGACGTATGCCGCGTCGTCGTACCGGCCCGCGTTGTGGTCCACCACCTCCACGTCCACGCCGAAGACGCGCCGCGCCCAGAGGCACCAGGCGCGCATGAGCGCGTCCGACGCACCGGGACTCACGGGCCCCAGGAGGAGCGCCGGGGTGAGCAAGGGAGGCATCGCGGCGCACGCCACTCCCCAGCGCAGCAGACTCGTCAGCAGACCCGGGCGAGGAGGGAGCGCGCTGGGAACGTCCATGCGCCCCGCTATACCAGGGTGTACCCATCACGACAGGGTGGAAGCGGACCTCTCGCGTGACCTCGCGTTGACATGGCAGGCTGTGGGGAAATCCAGGCAGGCAGGGGGGCCCCATGGGAAGTCCACGCGTCAACGCGCTCGAGGAGTACAAGGCCCTGCTCGGAAGACAGCGGACCCAACCGCTAGGCCCCGATGAAGAACAACGCCTGGAGTTGCTGCGCGACGTGCTCCTGGAGCTGGGCGCGCTGCCACCCGAGGGCAGCCCCCTCCCCACGCGCCC
>NZ_JABXEM010000158.1:0-26189 GCF_013372595.1 Myxococcus sp. AM011 | reverse complement strand
GGCTCGCGGGGAACGAGCGCGCGCGGTGAGGCGACAGCGGGGCCGGGAGCGCAGCCGTTGTTGCCGCGCAATCGCGACCTCGTGAAGCGGTACTTTGGTGGCAAGTAGCCTGGAAGGGGAGACACACGTGGCAGCGGAGCTTCTCAGTCCCGCCGAGGCACAGGGGGCGGCGGAGGTGGCGGCCCGGCTCAGGGACAGCCTGAACACGGTGCTGTTGGACCAGGAGTCCGTCGTCGAGCAAGTCGTCGTCGCGGTGCTCGCGCGCGGGCACGTGCTGCTGGAGGGCCTGCCCGGCCTGGGGAAGACGGAGCTGTGCAAGTCGCTGGCGAAGCTGCTCGCGCTGCCCTTCCGTCGCATCCAGTTCACCCCGGACCTGTTGCCCGGCGACATCACCGGCACCTACGTGCTGGAGGGAGAAGGGCGCCGCGAGTTCGTCTTCCGCGAGGGGCCGCTGTTCGCGAGCCTGGTGCTGGCGGACGAAATCAACCGCTCCAGTCCCAAGACGCAGTCCGCGCTCCTGGAGGCCATGCAGGAGCGCCGGGTGACGGTGCTCGGCCACACGCGGACGCTGCCGGACCCGTTCTTCGTGCTGGCCACGCAGAACCCCATCGAGCTGGAGGGCACCTACCCGCTGCCCGAGGCGCAGTTGGACCGCTTCCTCTTCCGCATCCAGGTGCCGCCCGTGGGCGCCAAGACGCTGCGCGCGCTGCTCACCACGCGCGTGCGCGGCGCGCCGCCGGAGCTGTCTCCCGTGCTGGATGGCGAGGGCCTCGCGCGCCTGTTCGCCGCCGCCGACCGCGTGCACCTGCCCGGGCCCGTGGCGGACTTCATCGGCCGGCTGGTGGAGGCCAGCGACCCGCGTCAGGCCTCCGCGCCCGATGCCGTGCGCCGCTTCGTGCGCTATGGCGCCAGCCCCCGTGCCGCGCTCGCGCTCGCCGCCGCCGGACGCGCGCGTGCGCTCTTGAACGGCCGGCCCAACGTGGGCTTCGACGACGTGGTGGCCGCCGCGCCCGCCGCGCTCAATCACCGGCTGGTGCTCGCCTACGAGGCCTCCCTGGAGAAGGTGTCATCGCCGGACGTGGTCCGCGCGCTGCTCCAGGCCGTGCCCGAGGTGTCGCGTGACTAGCGTCGCGATGCTCTCGCTGTGGCTCTTGCTGGGCACGTCACCACCCCCCATCAAGAGCGCACCCGTCGCCGTCGAAATCGCCGAGGCCGCGGAGGCCGCCAAGGCGCCCTACGGCTATCGCGATGCGAGCGGCAGCGCGGACTCCAACACCACGGGCCCCCTGCGCGTCACGCTGCACGGCGGCGCGCTGAAGCCCCAGCGCGGGTACTGGGCGACGCAGGTGGTGCTGAACAACAGCGGGCCCCAGCCGCTCCCGGTGCGCCTGTCCTTCAGCCCCGCCTACGGCGATGTCACGCGCTCCGCGGTGCGCGAGGTGGAGGTGGGGCCCCGGCAGCGCGTCGTCGCGTGGGTGCCGCTGCCCGTGGCGTGGCACTCGGTCGTCGTGCGGATTGTCGCCCCCGGGGTGGCGCCCATCAACGAGTCGCTCTATGCCGACTCCGACCGCTTCGAGCCGGTGATGGTGGTGGGGACCGCGGCGGACTTCGAGGCCGCCACCACGCTGACGAAGACGGGGGAGCAGGACGAGCCGTACTTCTCCGCCCGCTTCCTCGAAGCGCGGGACGCACCGCGCGAGCTGGCCGCCTACGTGGGCTTCGAGATGGTGGTCGTCACGGACGAGGCCACGGCGGTGCCGGTGGATGTGTGGGCCGTGCTGGAGGCCTACGCCGTGTCGGGAGGAACGCTGGTCATCACACGTCCCTCCAGGGACTTGCGTGAGCGCCTGCCGCTGCTTCCAGAGACGCTGGCCACGCAGATGCCCTATGGCTTCGGAAAGGTGTGGACGTGTGACGGCGTCGCGCTCGAGTGCCAGGCGAGGATTCGCGGGGGCGTCAGCAGCGTCGAGCCGACGGCGCGTGGCGCGGTGACTCCCCTGGGCGCGCAGCAGCGCTGGGTGGGGGCGCTGACGGGAGAGCGGCGCGAGGCGCAGCCCTTGCTGTCCAATGCCCGCACGCCGGTGGGACGCTTCCTGCTGGTCATCTCCGCCTTCGCGTTGGCGGTGGGCCCGGGGGCCTGGTGGCTGGCCAGGCGCCGGGGGCCGGTGGCGGTCCTCATCGCGGTGCCGGCCATCTCCGTGGTGACGTGTCTGGCGCTCATCTTCTGGTCGGTGCTGGTGGATGGCTTCGCCGTGCACACCGCGCGCTACAGCCTGACGTGGCTGGACGGAGCGCGCTCTCGCGCGGTGACGGTGGGCTTGAGCGCCTGGTACGCCAACCTGTCTCCGGACGCGGTGCGTCTGCCCTCCGCCAGCGTGCTCCTGCCACCCCCTGATGATGAGGATGCGCTGGCGGACATGGATTGGACGGGAGGACTCACGGTGGGCGACGGCTTCCTTCCGACGAGGACGTATCGCGAGTGGGGTGAAGTGGCCGTCCTCCCCTCGCGAGCGCGGCTGGTGGTGAAACGCGCCGGGGAGACGCCGCGCATCCAGAACGCCCTGGGGTCGCGGCTGGAGGAAGGGTTCCTGCGGCTGGATGGGAAGCTGTGGCGCCTGCCCGTCTTGTCGGAGGGTGAGGAGGGTGCGCTCACCGCCATCGAGCCGGAAGACGTGAAGGACTTCTCGGTGAGCCAGGGCCTGGAGGGTGGCGCGCTCCGGCTGACGAATGCCCTGGGGCCCTTTGGCGCGAACACTCCCGAGAATGGCTTCATCGCGCGGTTGAGCGGGCCGGGGCTGATGGCGACCAGCGGCTTTCCCGCCGAGGTGGATGCCGGGGTGCATTTCATCCGGGGAGAGGTGAAGCCATGAGCCCGCTGCTGGAAGTGAAGGGGCTGCGGCGCGACTACGGCCCGCTCAGGGCGGTGGACGACGTGTCCTTCCAACTGGAGCCGGGCAGCATCCTGGGCTTCATCGGTCCCAACGGCGCGGGCAAGAGCACCACGCTGCGCATCCTCGCGACGCTGGATGCGCCCACGTCGGGCGAGGTGCTGCTGGGCGGCCACTCGCTGGTGGACACGCCGGACCGGGTGCGTCCGCTCATCGGCTACATGCCGGACCGGTATGGCACCTACGACGACGTCACCGTCTTCGAGTTCCTGGACTTCTTCGCGCGCGCATATGGGCTGACGGGCGCGAAGCGGCGCCAGCGCGTGGAGTCGGTGATGGGCTTCACGGGGCTGGTGCCGTTGGCGGACAGGCTCACCACGGCGCTGTCCAAGGGCATGCGGCAGCGCGTGGCGCTCGGGCGCACGCTGCTTCACGACCCGAGCCTGTTGCTGTTGGACGAACCGGCGGACGGCCTGGACCCGCGGGCCCGCATCGAGCTGCGCGAGCTGCTGCGCGCGCTGGCGGACCAGGGCAAGGCGGTCATCATCTCCAGCCACATCCTCACGGAGCTGGCGGAAATCTGTGACACGTGCGCCATCATCGAGCAGGGGCGCCTGCTGGCCACGGGCAAGGTGGAGGACATCCTCCGGCAGGGCACGGGCGTCGCCGCCGTGGAGCTCACGGTGCGACTGGCGGCGGGCGCGGGCATGGAGGCGGCGTGGGCGCGGGCGGAGCGACTGCTCCTGGAGCAGCCGCGCGTTTCGCGTGTCTCGCGCGAGGGTGATTCCTTGAGGGTGGAGCTGGAGTTGGAGGCCGGTGGTGGCGCGGGGCAGGTGGACGCCGCCGCGGCCGCGCTGCTGGCGGTCCTGGTGACGGCGGGCCTGCCGGTGTGCTTCTTCGGCACGCGCGAGCGCAACCTCGAGGACGCCTTCATGACGGTGACGAAGGGGAGGCTCGCTTGAGCGCGCCGGTGGAGTCGAGCGTGGGGAGCGCGTCCTTCCAGGAGCGGTGGGGAGACCGCCTCAACCCGCTGGTGGTGAAGGAGGTCCGTCAGGGCCTGCGCACGCGCATCTTCTGGGCGAGCTTCGGGTTGAACCTGATTGCCTGCGTGGTGCTGGCGCTCGTGGCGTTCGTCCAGACGCGGGAGCTGTCGTTCTCCCATCATGGCCAGGGCTACTTCTTCGCGTTCTTCATCTGCCTGGCGGTGGCGCACTACTTCGTCATTCCGTACGGCGCGTACCGCTCCCTGGCGCGCGAGCGCGAGGACGACACGTGGGTGCTGTTGGTGCTCACGGGGCTGGGGCCTCGCAGGATTCTGCGGGGCAAGGTGGCCTCGGCGCTGGTGCAGGCGGGGCTGTATGCCTCGGCGGTGGGGCCCTTCCTGCTCTTCAGCTACTACCTCAATGGCATCTCATTGCCGTCCATCCTCACGGTGCTGGGGTTGGGTGGGACGTGGCTCGTCTTCCTCACCGTGGTGGCGGTGTGCGCGGCGACGCTGGCGGAGAGTCGGATGGGGCGCGCCTTCATGCACTTCGTGGTGCTGGGGGCGCTGGGCATGGCCTTCAGCACGGCGCTGGGCATCGGGGGTGCGTTGAGCGACTCGGGCAGCCGGCTGTTGAGCAAGTACGAGGTGCAGCTGGCGATGGGCGTGTGGCTGGGGGTGATGGTCCTGGATGGCTGGTTGCTGTTCGAGGTGGCCGCGTCGCGGCTGTCGCTCTCCACGGAGGATTACACGAAGGGGCCTCGGCGGGCGGTGGTGGCGCAGATGCTGGTGGCCCTGTTGGTGGGGCTTGGTTTCTGGTGGTACGAGGACCGCAAGCACGTGGTGACGGAGATCTTCTCCATCTGCGGCACGGTGCACCTGACCTTCGTCGGGCTCTTCCTGGTCTCGGACGTGGATGGGCAGGCCCGCGCGCTGCGGGCTGGCACGGGGCCGTTGTCCCTGTTCCGTCCGGGAGCGCTGCGAGGCTTCCGGCTGACGGTGCTCCTGTTCGGGGTCTGGGCGGCGGTGTGGGGGGCGTTGGCGCTCGTGTCGGACGACATGAACACCAACAGCGAGGCCATGCGGATGTTGATGATGGTGATGCCGGCCTACGCGGTGCTCTATCTGTCCCTGGCGTTGGTGTTGGGGAGGATGCCGCGCTCGGACCGGTTCTCGTCGCCCGCGTCGGTGCGGTTGCTCTTCGTGGCGGCGGTCGGCGTGGCGGCGGGCCTGCCTCCGTTGCTGGCGGAGCTGGCGGGGTTCGACATGGGGGACCCGCTGCTGAACCTCCTGAATCCGGTGGTGGGCATCGCGAACTTCGGGACGCATGACTACTCCACGGGCGAGCCGGAGATGACGTGGCCGCTGGCCACCTTCGTGGTGGGCGTGGCGTTGCTGCTCGCATTCCTGGCGGACCGGGCGCTCGTCGAGCGTGAGAAGCGGGCCCATCTGCCGTGAGCGAACGTCTGGACGAAGCGGCGGTGGGACGGCTGGCGCCGGGGTTGGCGCTGGCGTTGCCGCGAGGGCCTCACCGGGGCCGCGTGGGGGAGGTGCGCGCGGCGTCCACCGGCAGCTCGCTGGAGCTGCATGACTTCCGGGAGTATCAGCCGGGCGACGACTTGAGGCAGCTCGACTGGAACGCGGTGGCGCGCACCGATGAGCTCATCCTTCGGGTGCGGCAGGACGAGGTGTCTCCGCGCGTGGAGGTGGTGCTGGATGGCTCGCGCTCCATGGCGCTGTCTCCGCGCAAGGCGGCGTGCGCGCGGGAGCTGGCGTTGCTCGCGTGTGAGGTGGGCGCGCGCCAGGGCTTGAGTCCCACGTTGCTCGCGACGGGGGTGAGGTCGGAGCGGGTGCAGGGGTCGGCGTGTCGGGCTGCGCTGCGGACGCTGGAGTTCGATGCGGGGGATGACCTGGTGACGGCGCTCGGGCGACTGCCTCCGCCGAGGGCCTGTGGGTTGCGGGTGGTGGTGAGCGACTTCCTGTTCGAGGCGGACCTGGCGGCGATGGTGGCGCGGCTGTCTCGGGGCGCGTCGGGGTTCTTCCTCGTGCAGGTGCTGGACGCGGAGGACCTGTCGCCGTCGGGAGGCGAGGGCGCGCGACTGGTGGATTCGGAGAGCGGCGCGGCGCTGGAGGAGTTGCTGACGGAGGACGTGCTGGCCGCGTATGCGCGGCGCTTCGAGGAGCATCAGCGCCTGTTGAGGGCGGCGGCCCTGCGCTCGCGAGGAGCGCTCCTGACGGCGCCCGCCACGGAGTCACTGGATGCCCTGGTGCGGGGCGCTCTGCGGCCCCTGTTCGTCGCGGGGGGGCACGCGTGAGCGTCCGCTGCCTATGGGCATCGCTGAAGTATGGCCCGCTGAGTTCCCGTGTCGTTGCGGGAGGTGAGGCGTGAGCTTCGGCTTCCCGTGGGGCTTGCTGACCCTGGGCGCGTTGGTGCCGCTGGTGGCGGCGTACTTCCTGCGGCGTCGGCAGAAGCCCGTCGTGGTGAGCGCGCTGTTCCTGTGGCGCACGCCACGCCCTCGCGCGGAGGCGGGGCCTCGCTGGGAGCGCTTCACGCGGGAGGCCTCGCTGCTGCTGGAGGCGCTGGCCGTCATCGCGGCGGCGCTGTACCTCGCAGACGTGCGCCTGGGCGAGACGGCGCGCACGAAGCACCTCGTGCTGGTGGTGGATGGAAGTCTGTCCATGTCCTCGCGTGGCCCCGACGGGGTGACGGTGCTGGAGCAGGCCCGCCGCGAGGCCGCGAAGCGCGTCGAAGACGAAGGCGCCACGCGCGTGACGGTGCTGGCCACCGGGCTGGCTCCACGTGTCGTCGCGGGCCCGGAGGCCGAGCCCTCTCGCGCCCTGGCGGCGCTGGAGTCGTTCGAGGCGCGAGGCGCGGACCACGACCCCATGCCCACGCTCCTGTGGGCTCAAGAGCTGGCGGGCACGGGCAAGCACGTGGCCTTCTTCACCGACGTGGCCCCGGTGGAGGGGCTGGTCATTCCCTCCCCCGTGCGATGGACGGCGCTGGGAACGGCGCGCGACAACGTGGCGCTCATCTCCGCGCAGCGCAGGGACGAGGGTGGCACGGCGACGGTGACGCTGCGAGTGGCCCGCTTCGGCCCAGGCCCCGAGTCCGTGGCCGTGCGGCTGCGTGCGCTCCCCGGCCCCGACGCGAAGCAGGGCACGGAGCGCGTGGAGAAGGTGTCGCTCCAGGAAGAGGGCTCCGCCACGCTGCGCCTCACGTTCCAGAACGCGGGCGACATCGAGGTCTCCCTCCCGGACGATGCGCTGCCGGAAGACGGGCACGCACGGCTCGCTGTTTCGCCCACGAGGCCCCTCGCGGTGAGTCTGGCCCAGGGCATGGGTTCGCTCGAACGGGACGCGCTGGAGCGCTTCCTCGGAGCATCTCCTGAGGTGGCTCGAGATGGCGCATCGGGCGACGTGTTGCTCATCGGTCCACGGGGCACGGATGCGAAGGTGACGGTGGGCGCTTCGGGCAAGTCGCGGACCTTCGTGGGGCCGTTCTTCTCCGAGAAGGGGCACCCGCTGCTGGACGACGTGCAGCTCGCGGGAGTGCGGTGGTCCGCGGGTGAGAATCCTCCCGGACGGCCGCTCGTCACGGCGGGAGACGTGGTGTTGGTGTCCGAGGAGGACGATGGCCGTGTGCACCTCAACGTGGACCTGTCCCGCTCCAATGTTCAACGCGTGTCCGCCTGGCCCGTGTTGCTCGGCAACGTGGTCCGAGAAGCGCGTCGAGCTCGCGAGGGCTTCGTCCGCCGGCAGCTCACGCTGGGCGAGCCGCTCCAACTGGTGACGCTGCCGGGGAAGCGCTACACGCTGGTGGGCCCGGGTGGAAGCAAGCCGGTGTTCGGCGCGGGAGCGGTGAGTCTTCCTCCCCCCGCGGCGCCGGGACGCTACGTGCTGGAGCGCGATGACGCGGACGCGGTGGACTCGGCGGAGGTCCTCGCGCTGGACGCGCGGGAGTCGGACCTGCGTGGGCGCGCGAGCGCGGACGTGCCCGCGAAGGACTCGGGTGAAGACGAGGCGCGCGCGAATGCCTCGGACCGGGCGCGCTGGCCGCTGGTGTTGTTGCTGCTCGCGCTGGTGGGCGACTTCTACGTCACGAGGCGGGCGTCATGACCTTCTCCCTCCCCCAGGCATGGGTGCTGTTGCTGCCGCTGGGCCTCTTCCTCTGGAAGTTCGGCCGGCGACCCGGCCCGCCCATGTGGCTGCGCGCCGCGCTGCTGGTGCTGACGGTGGGCGCGCTCTCCGGCCCGGAGCTGCGACGAGCCGATGCGGGAAGCGACGTGGTCGTCGTCGTGGACCGCTCCGCCTCGATGCCTCGGGACATCGACCGCACCGCGCAGGAGCTGGTCTCCCATCTGGAGTCACAGCGGCGTCCGGGTGACAGGGTGGGCGTCATCGCCTTCGGCCGCGAGCCTCGCGTGGAGCAGCCCCTGTCTACGGGTGGCGCCTTCGGTGGCTTCTCGCGCCCGGTGGACGCGGAGTCGTCGGACCTGTCCGCCGCGCTCGATGCCGCCAACGCCCTCATTCCCCAGGAGCGCACCGGCCGGGTGCTCGTCCTCTCTGATGGACGGGCCACGGGCACGGACGCGCGAGGCTCCGCGCGAAGGCTCGCGGCTCGTGGAATCGCCGTGGACTGGCGTCAGCTCGCGCGGCCCGAGCCTCCGCTCGATGTCGCAGTCGTCTCGGTGGACGTGCCCACCGCCGTGGCCGTGCGCGAGCCCTTCCAGTTCTCCGCGAGCGTGCACGCCTCGGCGGCGGTGACGGGCACGGTGCGTCTGGAGCGCAATGGCCGCCTGCTGGTGAAGGGCCCCTTCGACTTCCAGCCCGGCCCCAACGTGCTGCCCCTGAGAGACCTCATCGAGGAGCCCGGCCTCGCGCGCTACCAGCTCACCGTCGAAGTCCCGGGCGACGGCGTGGTGGAGAACGACAAGGGCCTCGCGGTGCTGCGAGTCGAAGGTCCCCGGCGCGTGCTGCTGGTGACGAACCAGCCCAAGGGCACGCTCGCGAAGGCGCTCGAAGCGACGGGGCTGCTCCTGGAAGTGCGCGCGCCGTTCCGCCTCACCCTGGATGACCTGGATGGTGTGGGCACCGTCGTCCTGGAGAACGTCGACGCGAACACGCTGGGCGAGCCGGGCCTCAACGCGCTCGCGTCCTATGTGGAGCAGGCGGGCGGTGGCCTCGTGATGACGGGAGGGCGCGAAAGCTTCGGTGAAGGAGGCTATCGCCGCTCGCCCGTGGAGCCGCTGTTGCCCGTGTCGCTGGAGATGCGCGAGGAGCAGCGCCGCGCGGCCATCGCCATGAGCATCCTGATGGACTGCTCCTGCTCCATGGGCGCCACCGTGCCCGACGGCCGCACGAAGATGGAGGTCGCCGCCGAGGGCGTCGTCGGTGCGCTCACCCTGCTCAACCCGCAGGACGAGGCCTCCGTGCACATGGTGGACACGGAGACGCATGAAATCTTCCCGCTCCGCTCCGTGGAGGCGGGCCTCCCCTTCGACAAGGTGGCGCGAGGCTTCAGCGGTGGCGGAGGCATCTACGTGGGTGAGGCGCTGCGCACGGGCCGCAAGCAAATCCTGCGGAGCGACAAGGCCACCCGCCATGTCCTGCTCTTCTCCGACGCGGCTGACTCCGAGGAGCCGGATGACTACCGCCGCACCTTGTCGGAGCTGCAGGGCAAGGGCGTGACGGTGTCCGTCATCGGCCTGGGCACGCCCAAGGACTCGGACGCGGCGCTGCTGAAGGAAGTGGCCCAGCGGGGCGGTGGACGCGTCTACTTCGCGGAGGACGCGATGAGCCTCCCGCGCATCTTCAGCCAGGAGACGCTCGCCGTCGCCCGCGCCACCTTCATCGACGAGCCCGTGTCGATGGAGGCCGCGCCGGACCTGCCGCTCCTCGGGAAGCTGCCCGTCGAGGGACTGCCCCAGGTGGGCGGCTACAACCTCACCTATCTCCGGCCCCGGGCCAGCGTGGCGCTGCGCACGCTCGATACCCACGCGGCGCCCGTGCTCGCGATGTGGCCGAGCGGCGCGGGACGCACGGTGGCCTTCACCGCGGAGGTGGATGGTCCGTTCACCGGCGGCGAGCTGCGCCAGTGGGGCTCGCTGCGCGCGGCGTTGGAGGCGATGGTGCGCTGGACGTTGGCGGGCACCGCGCCGCTGGGCGAAGCAGTGGTGCGCTCCGAGCGGCGAGGGCACCTGCTGCGCGTGACGTTGGACCTGCCCCCGGACGAGCCGCTCCCCGCGACGCTGCCCACGCTGATGCTGCTGTCGGGGGACGGAAAATCCGCGCCCACCGAACACCCCATGCGCTGGGAGGACGACGACCGGCTGGTGGCGGAGCTGCCGCTGGAGGGAAGCGGAACGTGGCACCCCGTGGTGCGCGTGGGGACGCGCGCCCTGCGTGCCCCGCCCATCGCGCTGCCGTATGCCCCGGAGTTCGAGCCCGGAAGTCCGAAGGAAGGCCTCGCGCTGCTGCGAGCCATCGCCGCCGTGGGAGGAGGCGTGGAGCGTCTGTCCATGACGGGCCTCTTCGAGGAGGCCCCCGAGTCCGAGGGCCACCTGGCCCTGGCGCCCTGGTTGGTGGCGCTGGCCGTGGCCGTGCTGCTGTCGGAGGTGGCCGTGCGCCGCTTCCTCTCCGCGCCGCGCGTGCGAAGGCCCGTCATGGCGACAGCTTCGTCGTCGAGCGCGCCGGCGACGCGGCAGGCGGTGGCGCCCGCGAGGACCTCGAAGGCTTCCGCGCGAGGCCCGTCGACGGAGCCCGCCGAGACTCCGGCGGAGACGAGCGTGGCGGAGGCGAAGCCTGCTGGAGCGGAGACGAAGACCGGGGAGGGCGGCGTGGACTCCGCGCTGGATGCCGCGCGCGCCCGTTCCCGCCGACGACTGGACCGGTGAGCGGCCTGTGACGGGCCGCCCACCGGAGGTGCCTCAGTTGTACGGGATGGTGCTCACGGGGGTGCCCAGCTCGCCTTGAAGCTGAGTGCGAACGGTGCTGCTCACCGGCCACCTCCACTTGTACTGGAACAGGTCTGCCAGGTTGGCGCCCGCGGCCCGGCTCGCGGCGAGGAGGAAGTTGTCCGCGGATTCGTACGGGGTCGTCACGTTGCCCAGCGCCTCGACCTGGCGCCACAGCACGAGGGCGAAGCTCCATCCGTGGACCCGCTTGAGGCGCAGCACGAACGAGGCGAACAGGTCCGTGGTGCCAAGCCCGCTGATGCCTTGGTTCGCCAGCAGCGTGTTCGTCCAGTCATGCTTGAAGCAGTAGGCGCTTCCCGGGGAGATCTGCGTGCTGGTGGCTCCGGCCGTGCCGCAGAGGACGTTGGCGTCGCGGTACGTGTCCACCAGCGCCTTCGTGTTGGCGTACTGGGTATCATGCGCCGTGGTGACCGGCAGGCCGTAGTACTCCATGGCCAGGTAGCGCATCAGCACCGCGTAGCCCGTCACCATGGCGTCCCCGTAATTGGCGTTGGTGGACTTCAGCTCACCATCGTAGAACCAGAAGTTGCGGCCCAGTTCGTAGAAGCCCACCTGGTTGTGTTTGCCCAAAGCGGCCTCGGGGCAGATGTAGTTCTGGAAGGTGTCGAACTTGATTTCGATGCCTGTCTGTCCCACGTAGCCACAGGCCGGGGATGACGCCGCGCAGCCCGTCACCGCGCCCGAAGGCAGGGCGGTGATGCTGTCCCGGCCCAGGTAGTGCCGGCTCGGGTAGGACGCGTTCAAGGTGGGCGTCTTGCCAGTCGCGTACTGGTAGAACGCGTAGCCCTTGTCGAGCCCATCGATGACGAGCGACAGCTGCGTCACGTTGCAGGTCGTCAGGTCGGGCGTCCTCAGCGCCACGTACTGTCCCTTCCACACGTAGAGCGTGTAGTTGGACGAGTTCATGGACGTGTAGCTCTTCCGGAGGACGCAGTACCAGGAATAGGGGTCGTTGAAGTCCTTGTAGGCGGCTTGATAGCCATCCGTGTGCTGGGTGCTGCAAGCCAGGTTGAGGTTCATCCCCTTGTACTGGCCGTTATGGAGGCAAGACCAACCATACGCATTGTTCTGGGTGAGCGTCGCGGTGGCCCCAGAGCCATACAACTGGACGCAGTGGGCCGTCAGGTTCATGCCCGGCAGGTCGATGGCGGCCAGTGCGCTCCCCGGCGCGGCCACTGCCAAGACCCACAGCACGGCACCTACGGCGTTACGACATGAGCGAGCAATCGCGGAGCGCTCAGCGCTCCACGGGTGGTTCTTCAACATGTAGGACTTCCCCCTCTACGGATGTGGCACGGGCCGCCCCCGACCTGGAGGTGTCATCACGATGAGGGGGGCGGCCCGCTCCCTATGAAGTTCACAGGGTAAAGACGAGATACACGGAAAGAATGGGCACCACAACTGGGTCAAAAAAATTCCCCCCTACCAGAATCTGGGAACGGGGCTTTCGAGGTATGAGGCGCCCATGACGTACGCACGTTGGGGGCGCCTGGGCCTCGCGCTGGCGCTCCTCGCACTGGCCCTCCAGGCCGCGCGCCTGGCGATGCACAAGGGCTTCAGCATCGACGAGTTCCAGTACGCGCACGCGGCCTGGCTCGTGTCGAAAGGGCAGGTGCCCTACCGGGACTTCTTCGAGGTCCACTTCCCGCTGCTCTACCAGGGGCTGGCCCCGCTGTTCTGGCTGATGGGGGATGCGCCTCGGGATGTGCTTGCCTTGCGTCTGGCCATGCTCGTCCCGCTGGCGGGGACGTGTGTCTCGGTCGCGGTGCTCAATCGCCGCGAGGGCCGTGTGTCGATGTGGCTGGCTCCGGTGCTGCTCCTGGCGCTGACGCCATTCACACGGTTCGCCACGGAGATTCGTCCGGACGCGCTGGCCTGTGCATTGTTCCTGGGAGGGCTCGCCGCGGTGTCGGTGCGGCCCGGTACGCGGACGCTCGGCTTCGTGGCGGGGTTGTTGTTCGCCGCCGCGCTGTGGTCGTCGCAGAAGGTCTTGTTCTACGGCGGGCTGGTGGGGGTGGTGCTCGCGGTGGATATCGTCTGGCGACGGGGCAGGGGGGCAGCGCTGGTGGCGTGGCCGGGTGCATTCCTCGCGGGCGCGGGCGTGGGGCTCGCGGCGGTGGCGGCATCTCTCACGGTGACGGGCTCGTGGGGGGACTGGTGGCGGTGGTGCTTCGTGTGGGCCGCGGAGCATCAGCGGCACTACCCGGGCTTCTCGTGGCGGGACTACCTGTTGCCGATGGTCCGTGAGCAGCCCTGGCTCTTCGCGGTGGCGGTGTTGGGGTTCCTCGTCTCGGTGCGTGCGTGGTGGCGCTCGGGAAGGGAGCGCTGGGAGCACGCGGACCTGCCGCTCTTGCTCGCGGTGCTGGCGACGTTCGGCTCGTATGCGCTCCAGCGCGCGCCATTCCCATACAGCCTGCTGCCGTTCCTGGGCGTGCTCGCGCCGTTCATGGCGCGCGGCGTGGTGGCGGCCTTCAGTGGTTGGAGTTCGCCTGGGGCCCGCGTCGTCGCGAGCCTGGCGCTGGGGGGGGTGCTCTGCCTTCAGCTCTGGAGGCTGGAGGCTTTGCTGGACGGTGGGGGCAATGCCAGACAGCAAGACGTGCTCGCGCGCATCGGCACGCTCACGGGGCCGGAGGACGTCGTCTATGACAACTCGGGGGGCTACGTGAGCCGACCGCACGCGCACTTCTACTTCTACACGGATGCCTGGCTGCGGGGCTCCATCCCGGACGTGCTGGCGCGTGAAGTACCGAAGGCCTTGGTGGAGCGCGGCTGTGTGCTGCGCGTGGATGACCTGCGGACCTCGGGGTTGCCGCCGTCGCTGCGAGGTTTCCTCGACACGCATTACCAGCCCTATGACGGAGACCTGTTCCTGTGGGGGCGGCGGTACGACGTGTCACCCGAGAGCGTGCTGGAGGACCGTTTCCTGGCCGTGCGCGACGGGCGCTACTTCGTCGAGCCCGCGTCCGTGCTGGAGTCGGGCGCATTGTTCGTCGACGGAGTCCGCGTCACGGAGGTGGAGTTCACGCTGACGCGAGGTGAGCACACCGTGCGGTACGAAGGCCCGGTGGAGCGCCTCCACGTGCTGTGGCTCCCGCGAGACGGGCAGCGCTGGGTGCCGCGCCCCGAGGCGAAGCCCACCTACTCGCGCCTGTTCTGAGCGGCGCGGTGCCTTCGAGCGGAGTCCTCGAAGGCACCCAGGAGCAGGAGGCGCGCTACGGCGCGCAGGGAGCCTGACCACCCGCGCGCTTGTAGGCACTCACCCGGCTGGACAGATTGCCGTTGTCGGTCTCTGGCGAAGTCTGCCGGCCTTCACCCGCGCCGAACGAGAACCCGACGGAGTGCGCGGCGGCCAGCTCCGCCGTGTGCGAGAAGAAGTAGTCCACGCGGTTGTCCTTCCACTTCTGGTTCGTGTTCGGCAGGTTCATGTTGCCCACCGGGAGCTGCCACCAGAAGTTCGGCTTGTTGAGCCGCTCGGAGATGGCGCTGGCCCAGGTGAACGCCTGACGGAAGTGGGGCAGGGTGGCGTTGTTCGCGTCCCACCACGTGTCCTCGCCGACGCTGTCGTAGAAGCCCGCGTCGCGGTCCGATGCCTCCACGACGATGAAGTCCGTGTCCGCCGCGCCCAGCTTTAGCAGGAAGTCGGCCACCTTTCGCGCCTCCCCCGCGATATCGAATGACGCGTTGGTGTTGAGGTACACGTCCGTGCGAGTCGACCAGGGGCTGGCGTGCAGGCTCACCTTCGCGTTGGGCGCGTACTTGCGAGCCATCGCAATCATGCACTTGCTCACACCCACGGCGTTGTTCGCCATCCCCGAGCAGTCCGTGGCATTGGCGCTCGCCACCTGCGCGGGCACCGTGGCCGGGTCTCCATTCCTGGCGAAGAACTGGAGATAGCCCCACAGGTCCGGCTCGATGTGGAGCAGGGCGCGCTCGCTGCCCACCTGCTGCAACGTGAAGCGCCAGTCCGCGAAGTAGCGCCGCATGATGGCCACGTCGTTGAGCGACTGGAGCTGCTGCTCACCCTCACGCGCGGGCCCGACTCCGCCCAGGAGCTGCTGGTAGTAGGTGATGAAGGGAAGCTGCTGGCGCCCCTTCGCTCCGGAGACGTGGCCGCGCACGTAGGCGCCGGGCGGCTGCGACACGTCCTGCCAGCATCCCCACCACGCGCACGACGCGCCCGCGCAGGACGTCCCGGACGTGGTGCATCCCGTCGTGCACGACGTGCAGATGTTCGTCGAGTCGACCAGGCCACTGGCGACGTACAGGTAGTGCACGTCGAAGGGCGCACCGGCCGCCGTGCTGTCCTCCATCTGCGCGCCAACCAGGAGCCGGTTCTTCCCCACGGACGCGAGGAACGTCTCGCCCATGCACCCGGTGCCGACGGGGCCACCATCCGGAGGGTTGCCTCCGCCGTCGGGGATGTCCGTGCCCGCGTCTCCCGAGGGCGAACGTCCCTCGTCGTCCGAACTGGAGCAGCCTCCCGACACGAGCAGGCAGAGGGTGAGAGGAACGACTCGCTTCAGCCACGTCGAAGTGTGCATGCGCATGACGACAGTCACGCTACCCCGTCACGCCCTGCACGGCTCAAGGACCCGAGACTCCGGGACAGGGGGCCGTCCTGACTGCTTCCACGCTCGACATCCAGCCTCGTGATAACAATCTGTTAATCTTTCAATTCAAGAAATTCTTGAATCGCGGTATTCGCGCCGACTACACGTGAGGGTTCCCCCCTGCCGAGCCCGCCAGGTGGCTTGGGCTTCCTCGCGGGCGTGGCACATCCCCTCGAGGCCGTGATGAAGACGCGACTGTGGTGGCTGGTGGTGCCCGCGTTGCTGGCGGTTGGCTGTGGTCCCGTCGTCGATGACGAAGAAGGCGAGGTCATCGACGAGCTGACCGGGCAGGTGCTCCAGCGGGCCACGGTGAAGTACGACATGCACCGGCTCCTGGAGGACACGCAGGTGCTGGGGCACCAGTGGATTACGACAGAGCAGGTGCAGGCGTTCCTGACGCAGCAGGGCTCGTATCTGGCGAACTACCGGGACCCGGCCTTCAGCAACAAGACGGCGGCGGCGCTCATCGTCGAGCGCTCCAAGGCGTTCGGCATCAGCCCGCTGTACATGCTGGCGCGCATCCAGGTGGAGTCGAGCCTGGTGCAGAGCGGCACCTCCACCAACCTGGCCAAGGCCACCGGCTGTGGCTGTCCGGACGGCAGCGGGTGTGACGCGCAATACACGGGCTTCGGCAAGCAGATTGACTGTTCGGCGAAGAAGCTGCGCGGCTACTTCACGGACCTGGACGCGGGGCGGCCCACCGTCTCCGGCTGGAAGGTGGGGACGACGAAGGCGACGTTGGACCCGTGCTCGGTGAAGCCGACCAACAAGGCCACCGCGGCGCTGTACACGTACACGCCCTGGGTGGGCGCCTACGCGACGCAGTGCGGCCGCACCACGGTGGGCGGCTCGTCGCTGGTGGCGAGCATCTACCACCGCTACGCGGATGGCGGCTTCAACTGGGACGCGCCGACGACGTCGGGCTGCGTGTCGGAGACGGCGGGCACGACGGTGCCGAACCTGGGCTGCGTGCAGAGCTCGTCGGACGCGGTGTGGCGGCAGTGCGTGTCCGGCGTCTTCACCGCGGGCACCACGACGAAGCCTGGCAACTGCACCCAGTCGTGGCCGTGGTGCTCCTCCGCCACGCTGGGCCGCGGCGTGCCCGCGCGCACGTGCGTCCAGTCCTCGTCGGACCAGCAGTGGAGCCAGTGCGGCGTGGGCGGCGCGTGGGTGAGCTCGCCCATGGCGCCCAACAGCGGCGCGGGCCCCGTGGGCGCCTGCTTCGAGATGTACTGGCTGTAGCGGCCAGCGTCAGTACTCGTTGGTCCAGATGAGGTCCAGGCCACCCGAGCGCGCGTCGCCGTACTGGCCTTCCAGGCTCCAGCGCGGTCCGAACTGGTATTCGAAGCGGACCGCGTTGGAGTTCTCTCCCTGCTGGATGTTGGCGCCCACGCGTCCGGTGTAGCCGACGTAGATTTTGTCGGTGACGTAGGTGCCCACCTCCAGCTTGGTGCCGGCCATGCCCGCGCCGCCGGCCTCAATCGAAAGCACGTCCAGCGGCAGCTTCGCGGCCAGGGCCTTGCGCGCCTCGTTGGCGACGAGCGAGCCCACCACGGAAGCCGCCTGGGCGCTGGCCGTCATCGACGCGCCAGAGCCTCGCTCCAGCGTGCGCCGGCCGGTGGCGAGCAGCGTGTAGATTTCGGACTCCGGCAGCGGCGGCTCGCTGGTGGGCTTCAGGGTGATGTCGCGGCCCTGGCCTCGGATGGTGACGAACACCGTGACGTTGGCGCTGTCGTTGCGGTGCTCCGCGGTGACGTTGATGTACGGGACGGTCGGCGGCCCGGTGAAGCTCACCATGCTGTCGCGCTGCACGTCGAAGCGCCGGCCCAGCACGTCCACCCGGCCGCGCAGCACGCGCACCTGACCGAAGAGGCGCGCCACGTCGGTGTATTCGACGCGGAAGTCCTCCGACAGCCCCAGCTCCACGTTGAGGTCGGAGCCCTTCACCCAGATGTTGCGCGGCGCATTCACGTTCACCCAGTACGCGCGCCCGGGGGGCGGTGTCTCGTCGCCCGACTCCAGGTCCTCCGCGGACTCTGGCGTGGGCGGAAGCTCGGTGGTGGGCTGCTGGTTCGGCTCGGGGTCTCCGGGCGAGGGCTGCTGCGTCTGCTTCCGCCTGCGTCGTTCGATGGGCGTGCCGTTGCGCACCAGCACCACGTCCCCGGGGCGCTCCAGGTCCTGGAGGTCCTTGCGCTTCACCTCGGGCAGCTCGATGGTGGCCTCGGGGATGGAGACGTTGCGCAGGTTGACGAGCCGCTCGGAAATCGTGCCCTCCACCTTCGCCTTCATGCTCAGCACGGCGATGAGCTGGTCGTCGAAGACGATGGGGAAGTCGCGAGCCATCAAGGGATACGGCTTGCCCGCGGGGCTGGTCAGCTCGTACTCGCCATTCGGGGCGCGCGTCGCCGTCAGCGGCGCGTCCAGCCACACCGTGCCGCCACCGGCCTTGGCGGACAGCGTCTTGATGGCGAGCGCCTCGCGGCTGGCCTCCAGCGCGAGCTGGATTTCGCGGTACTCCCCCAGGCCCATCAGCCCGAGCTTGCCGTCCTTCCACGCCAGCGAGCCCTGGAAGGTGGGCACGGCGGGAGTGCCCGCCAGCTTCGCGTCCGCCTGAATCAACCCGCCGATGCTGCGCAGCATCTCCACCGCGCCGGAGAGGAAGGACGGGTCGAAGTCGCGCGCCTTGAGCGTCACGTCCAGCGGCGCCTTCGAGGTGTTGAGTCCCTGCTGAATCGCGGGCAGCGACACGTCCAGCTCCACGCCGCCTTCCACCAGCAGGGTGCCGCCAGCGGGCGCGGTGAGCAGCAGGTCGAAGGCGGAGCGCGCGTTCTGGTAGCCGTAGTGCAGGCGCGCCTGTCCCAGGGCCAGCTCGCCCATGCCCAGCTTCTGCACGCCGGCGGTCAGCTCCATGCGCGGCGTGTCCAGCGTGCCGCGCGCGGTCAGCTCCACGGACAGCTCGCCCTGGATGCCCTTGGACGAAGCGCTCACCTTCTGCGCCGCGGCCCCCGTCGCGCGGGCCTTCGCCACGCCGGGCAGGTCCCGGAGCTCCACCGGGCCCAGGCGGCCCTTGAGCTGGAAGGGGATGTGTCCGTAGACCTCCTGGTCCTGCAGCGCGCCCAGGGGTGCATCCAGCGTCACGTCGAGCTGGGCCAGGGGCCCTTCGTCCCGCTGCGCCGCCAGCGTCACCTTCACGTCCTGGTCATCACCCACCACGCCGAGCTGCCCGTGCACCGGCGGCAGGCCATACGCGGTGAGGCCCGCGGCCTTCATGCTCAGCCGAGCCTGTGGCACCAGCGCGGAGCCGGAGAGGAGGAGCTGCGCGGACACGGTGCCCGCGGGCTTCTGCAGGCCGCCCACGCCCTCGAACTGGGCCAGGGGCAAGTCAGCGATGAGCGCCTCCATGTCCACCGAGGCGGCGAGGATGTCATCGGCCTTGGGAGGCCGCGCCATCATCCCGCCCAGCGTGAAGGGCGTGTGCAGCACCACGTACGTCTGGGAGGCCAGGCCCGTCACGTCCAGGCGCGCGTCCAGGGTGGCGTCCTGGGGGTCCGACGTCATGCGAAGCTGCAAATCCAGGGGCTGCTTCAGGGCGAAGCCGGGCGGAGGCGCGGTGTAGTTCAGCTTCCGGCCGCGCAGCACGAAGTCCAGCCGGGGCTCGCGCGCGGTGCCGTCGATGCGCAGCTCGCCCGCCACCACGCCGCTCACCGGCTCCGTGCGGCCCAGGAGCTTCATCGCCCCGGCGAGGTCCAGGTCCTCCAGGTCGACCTTGAGGGAGAGCGCGTCCTTGCGCCGCTTCAGCACGCCCTGCACCGGCACGTCGAAGTCCGCCATGACTTTCGCCACCGGCAGTCCCGCCGCCAGCGTGCCCGTGGCGCGGTCCTTCACGTAGCGCGCGTCCAGCGCCAGCTGGAGGTTCTCGTAGCCCTTCACCGTTCCGTTCTGCCAACGCAGCTTCGTCTCCGCGTCCGGCCGGGGCAGCTTGCCCTTCGCGGTGACGAAGCCCGACACCGTGCCGCCCAGGCCCAGCTCCTCCGGGACGGCGATGCGCGGCAGCAGCGTGAGGTCCACGGCCTCCAGCTCCACGCGCGCTGTCACCTGCTGGTTGGCGAGCGAGCCGAGCACCGACAGCGACTGCCCGCCCGACGCGAGCTTCAGCGCGGGCTCCACCACCACGCCGCCACCGCCGAAGCCGACATGCGTGGGCGCCTGGAGCTTCCACGTCGCCTCCGGCCACGAGAGCACCAGCGATTGGATGGCCAGGCCCTGGTTGTCTTCATCCACCAGCCCGTTCAATCCCAGGCCCAGCGTCGCATCGCCCAGGGCTCGCACGCTGACCTCCAGGCGACGCTCCTGCGTGGTGATGGTGGCGGACACGTCCCGGAAGGAGCGCTCGCCGGAACGCAGCGAGCCCACCACCAGCGTGGCGTCCGTGGTGAGCGGACGGGTGACGTCCGGCACCTCGGCCTGGAGCGTGAGGTTCTTCACCGCGATATCTCCGTAGGAGAGCGCGGTGAAGTTGCCCTGCACCATCACCCCCGGCGTGCGCGCGGGGCCCTCCGCACGGAACTCCAGCGTGCCGCTGCCGGACAGCGGCGGCACGGTGCCGGGGAGCAGCTTCGTCAACGTGTCGGACAGCAGGGCGAGGTTGCCCGCCGTCAGGCTGCCGTCCACGCGAATCGAGTCGAGGGTGCCCGCGCCCTTGGCCTGGAGGGAGGCGCCCGGCACCAGCACCAGCAGGCGTGACAGCGTGTAGCTCCCGTCCTTGGCGCGGGCATGCAGCTCCACGGGCCCCAGCGGCTGGCCCCGGAAGCGCGAGGGCGACACCGTCAGGTCCACCTCGCCGTCGAGCGTCTCCAGGCTCGTGCCGCCACCCTTCGCGTCCAGGTTCGCGGAGAGGCTCGTCTTCGGCCCTTCCTTCACCAGCGCGGACAGGTCCACGTCGCGAGCCTTCACGGAGACGCCGGTGGAGCGCATCCGCTCCAGGTCCAGGTCGCCCTTCACGTCCAGCTTCGCGTCCGCGGCCGTCCCCTGCACGTCGACCTTCGCCAGGTCTCCGTCGATGCCCGCCTTGCCCACGAGACTCACTGGCACCAGCAGCGGCCACGTGGGCAGGAAGCCGCGCGTCAGCTCCGGCGGAACGGTGAGGCGGCGCACGTCCACGTCCGCCTTCAGCGCGCCCGCGAGCTGTCCCGGCGGCGGCTCGGGAGGAAGCTGGGCGGAGGCGCTCGCGTCGAGCAGCAGGCCCGCGAGGTCCAGGTCCACGTCGGCCTTCAGCGCGCCCTCTTCACCCTCGCCCTTCAACGACAGCCGCACGGGCCCCTTCGCGGGCAGCGCGAGTCCACCCGTGGCCTCCAGCGTCGCGCCGAAGCCCTGCGTCGCCGCCGCGAAGTGACCGGACGCCTCCGCGTCGAAGTCCTCCAGACGCACCTTTCGCTCGCCGCCCTCTTCAAGCTCCTGCTTGAAGTCGACGTAGCCGTCCTCGAGCAGCAGCTCTTGCAGCTCCACGCGCAGCTTGCCGCGAGGAGAGGGCGGCTCCTCGGGCTTGGGCACGCGGGGCGCGATGGCTCGACTGAGGTTCAGCCCGCGCTCGTCCTGGGCCAGGTAGAGGCGGGGCTGCACCACGCGCGCCTCGGTGACGTTGACGTGCTGACGGATGAGGCCGCCCAGGCGCACGCGCGCCTCGACGCGGGCAATCTCCGCCACCAGCTCGCCCTCCGGGTCATACAGCTTCACGCCGGTGAGGACGACGCCCGGAGGCGCCAGGTCCAGCCCCGCGACTTCCAGGCGGCCGGAGAACCGCTCGTTGGCCAACTGGAGGCCCTTGCGGACGAGCCAGCCTTCACCCGGGGATGACGTCGCCCAGACGAGCGCACCCAAGACGGCGAGCACCACCAGGCTCACCAGTCCGAGCAGGCCCAACAGCAGTCGTCGTGCCCAGCGTCGCCCCTTCAAAACGCCTCTCCAATCGACAGGTGCAGCGCGCACTGCCCGTCAGGCGCTCCCGCGAAGGTGGCCCCGCGAGAGGTGGGGCCGTCCGGCTTCCACTTGCTGCCAATTCCGAAGCAGCCTCCGGACGTCGGATAGATGTACCCCGGGGTGGCGACGGGCAATCCCTGGCCCAGATTCAGCCGCCGCGCGATGTCCAGGCGCACCGGGCCCACCACCGTGAGGTAGCGCAGACCGAAGCCCACGGCCTGGTAGTGGTCGGGACCGAACAGTTTCGGCGCGTTGCGCGACTCGAAGCCCTCCACGCCCACCAGGCCCGTGTCCCAGAAGGCCGCGAGCATGACGCTGGTGGATATCTGGTAGCGCAGCTCCAGCGACGTCTCGACGAGGCTGTTGCCGCCCACCGGCACCGTCTCCCACTCCTTTGTCTGCGTCGTCTCAGGCACGCCGTCGCCGTCCAGGTCCTCCTGCTTCGCCAGCGCCGCCAGCGGAGACAGGCGCTGGCCATTGAAGCCGCGCATGGAGGTGGCGCCACCGGAGAAGAAGCGCGTGACGATGGAGCTCTGCGAGCCGCCCGCGGGGTTGAGCGTGCCCGCGCGCACCTTGCCCGCCAGCACCAGGCGCTTGTCCTCGCCGAAGGAGTAGTAGAAGCGCAGGTCCGGCAGGATGCGGATGTAGTTGAAGTCGCCGAAGAAGATGCTGCCGCCCTTCTGCACGGACAGGCTCAGGAAGTAACCATCCCGAGGCTCCACCGGGTCATCCCGCCGGTCCCACGAGAAGGCCACCTCCAGGAAGCTCAGCGCCACGTCACACTGGAGGGCGTCCGAGCTGCAGCCCAGCACGACGGGCGGCACGCGCGAGTCCGCGCTCACCCGGCCCGACAGCCGATAGATTTGCAGATTGTAGGAGGGGAACACGGAGAAGCTGCGGTGCGGCTGCCAGATGACGCCCAGTTGCAGCCTGCCGCCGTAGAAGTCGTAGGCCTGCTCCAGGCCCTTCTCCAACGTGAGCGACGTCTGCTGACGCAAGTCGCGGAAGAGGAAGCGCGGCTGCTCGTACTCGCCCGTGATTTCGAAGACGGGCCCCTGCTTGGTCGGCGACAGGACGTGGGGGATGAACGCGTAGCCGGCGCGGCCTCGCACGGTGACGCGGCGCAGGCCGCCCAGGAAGTTGCGGTGGCTCCACTCCCCCAGCACGCGCGCTTCCTGACGGGCCGCGTCCACGCCGATACCACCGCCCAGCCTCACCGAGCGGAACGGCGCCTCCCGCACGTCCACGACGACGGGCACCGTGGCGGACTCCCGGTCCGGCGCTCCGCGGTTCACCTTCACCGCGCCGAACACGCCCATGCGGAACACGCGCGCCTGGGCCTCCGCCAGCGCCGTCTCGCTGTACCAGTCCCCCTTCTTCAGCGCGCCCTGCACCTGCTCGATGATGCGGCGCGGCGGTACCTGGGGATTGGCGTCCGTGGCGACGAACGTGTTGCCGAACCGGTAGCGCGGCCCTGGCTTCACGTCGAGCCGCACCTTCGCCTGGCGGGTGTCCACGTCCACCTGCACCTCGCCCGACACCTCCGCTTCCGCGTAGCCCAGCTCCCGGAGCTCCTCCTGCACCCGGGCCTTGGTCTCCTCCCAGGCCGCCTCGCGGAAGATGTCGCCTTTCTTGAGGGGCAGCTTGTCCAACACCCGCTCGTGATGCTCCTCGCGGTGCAAATCCGGCAGCGCCTGGAGGCCCTCCACCTGGAGTTCACTGATGCGCGTGGGCTCGCCCTCGCTCACCTGCACCGCCAGCTTCACCTCGTTCTTGCCATGGGGCTCCACCGCGCTGTCCACCACCTCCGCCTGGTAGAAGCCCTGGGCCTGGTAGTAGCGCTCGATGCGGCGCAGGTCCGCCTGCCACGCGTTGGGGTCGAAGTAGTGGGGGCTGCCAAAGGGCCAGAACGCCCACCACGGAGTCCCCGAGGTGAGGATGCGGTCCTTGATGTCCCCTTCGCTCACGTGTTTCGTGCCCTCGATTTCCAGCTTGGAAACCTTGGGGCCTGGAGGTGGGGTGGACGTGGTGGCGCACGCCGCGACGCTCAGGAGCGAGGCGACAGTGGCGAGGCGGAGGAGTCGGAGCAGGTCAACGGCCACGGACTGTTCATACAAGGAAGGCAGGCGGCTGACGCGTCCTCTGGAGGACGCGCCCATCCCTTTGTCGCATTCCAACGTCTTGTCGACGGGTCCTGTCGGCTGGTCCTTGCTGGACGGACACGGAGACGTGCAAGCCGCGCCAAGGTGCGCCAGATTGGGGCCCATGCTCCTGTCCCGGCGAATCAAGGTCCTGGTGTTCTGCGTGGTGTCGGCGCTCGCCACCGCCGCCTGCGGCGTGGATGATGACGAGGTGGTGCGCGTGAAGGAGGGCGAGAGCCTGGCCGACGCGGACTACTGCGGCTCCTTCGGCTGCGCGGACTCCTTCGAGTTCTGCGCCGAGGTATTCCTGGAATTCGGCCGCTCGCCGCCCATCTGTGTCACCGAGGACGTCTGCGCGAGGCTGGAGTGCGCCAACGCGAATCGCCGCTGCGCCATCTTCGATGGCTTCCCCGGTCAGGTGAAGTGCATCAACTGACAACCGTGGGGCCAAGGTGACTCCGTCCGGGAGGACCTCCCCCCGGACGGTTCAGCGGTGCCTTCGGTTCAGCGGCGGGCGGAGGCGGTGAGCCAGGCCAGCTTCTCGGCCGCTTCGCGCGTCGACGGGTCCGTCATCAGCGTGCCCACGTCCTGGGAGATGCGGTAGGCCCAGTTCGAGTCGCTCATGGAGCCCGGCAGGTTGATGCGGTCCCGGGTGCCGAGCACGTCTTGCCAGGGCAGTACGCACAAGTCGCTGCTGGAGTTGAGCGCCGCGGCGAGCAGGCCCCGGTGTACCTCTGAAGTGAACTCGCGCGTCACCGTCACGCCCCGCAGCTCCGGCCAGGCGCGCGCGGCGGCCTGACGCTCGTCGTCGCGGGCGCCCTCCCACCACTCCGCCATCGTGTCGGTGTCGTGGGTGCCCGTGGTGACGAGGGACACGGGGGGGAACTGGTGCGGGTTCCGGTAGATGCTGTCGTCGCGCTCCCAGCGCATCACCCGGTAGCCGGGCAGCTTGAGCTCCGCGAGTATCTGCCGCACGAAGGGGGGAATCACGCCCAGGTCCTCGGCGACGATGCCCGCGCCCTCGGAGAGCAGCTCGAAGTGCTTGCGGCCCTGCCGCTTGTGGCTCTCCTCGTCCGGGGGGATGAAGCGCCCGGTGGGCGTCTTCTCGTCGCGAATCCACTGCCGGAAGTAGCCCACCGCGTGGTCCACCCGGCGCAAGTCGTAGTAGCTGGCCGCCTTCTTCGCGCGGGCGCGCAGCCACGCGTAGTCGTCCTTCTGCATGGCGGCGAAGTCGAAGTAGGGCAGGCCCCAGTCCTGGCCGGTGGCGGAGAAGTCATCCGGCGGCACGCCCAGCCGCGCGTCGCGGCGGAGGATGGTGGGGTTGGCCCAGCAGTCCGCGCTGTCCTGGCCGATGATGAAGGGCTCGTCGCCGCACAGGAGCACGTCCTGCGTCTTCGCCCTGGCGCGCGCCGCGTCCCATTGCTGCTCGGCCACCCACTGGAGCCAGGCGTGATAGCGCACCCGGCGCTCCAGCTCCGTCGCCTTGGCGCGCAGCGCCTCGGGCTGGCGCGTACGCAGGCCCTCCGGCCACTCCCACCATGCGCGGCGCTGCTCCTGCTCGCTGATGGCGGTGAAGAGGGCGTAGGTCTCCAGCCAGCCCGCCTGGGCCTCGCGCCACTGGCCGAAGGCCCGGGCGCGCTCCGTCTGCTGGGACCAGTGCCGCGCCTCGAAGGTGTCGAAGGCGCGCGCGAAGGCGGCGTCCTTGAGGGGGAAGATCAGGTCGTAGCGGACGCGGGGGGCGGCGCGGGCCTCGGCGAGCTGCTTGCGCTGCTCCTCGGAGAAGGCGCCCTCGCCGCCGGAGGCGATGAACTCCGGCAGGGCGTGCAGGTCGATGAAGAGCGGGTTGAGGCCGAACGCCGACCGGGTGGCGTAGGGGCTCGAGTCGCCGGGCGCGGTGGGCAACAGCGGCAGCAGCATCAAGAGCTTCTGACGCGCGGCCTTCATCCAGGAGAACATCCCCTCCAGCGCGCCGAAGTCGCCGATGCCGAAATCCGTCGGGGCGCGGAGAGAGAACAGCGGAAGCAGGAGACCGGAGAGCCGGCCGGGGGTGGACATGGTGCGGCGCAATCTGCACCACCCCTGCCCCGGAGTGAACTGGTCCGGTGGCGAGAAATGCGCGGCGGGTTTTCGCTGGAGGACGGAAGCACCTTCCCCGGCGCACCGGTGTGTTGGCCGGTACAATCCCGGGGTGCCCGTGACCGCCTTGCCCACTTCCTTCTATGCGCGGCCAGCCCTGGTGGTGGCTCGGGACCTTCTGGGAACCCTCCTCGTGGTGGTGGATGCCGCCGGCCAGCGCCGGGTGGGTCGCATCGTCGAGACGGAGGCGTACATCGGGGAGCACGACCTGGCCTGCCACGCCGCCAAGGGGCTCACCCCGCGCACGGAGGTCATGTTCGGTCCCCCGGGGCGGGCATACATGTACCTCATCTACGGCATGCACCACTGCTTCAACGTCGTCACGGACGCGCCGGGAGTCGCGGCGGCGGTGCTGGTGCGCGCGGTGGAGCCGGTGGAGGGCCTTGCGGCCAAGGAGCGCACGGACGGGCCGGGAAAGCTGTGCAAGGCGCTGGGGCTGACGCTGCTGCACAACCGGGTGGAGCTGAGCTCCCCGGGGC
>NZ_JABXEM010000157.1:0-26196 GCF_013372595.1 Myxococcus sp. AM011 | reverse complement strand
GATGTGTATAAGAGACGGGGGCGGGCCCGGGAGGCTTCGACCCGAACGAGGTGTTCGGCGGCCGGGGCCGTCGCCGCCCGCCCATGGGCCCCGAGCGGGGCAACGACTTGTCCACCCAGGTCCGCGTCACGCTGGGAGAGGCCGTCACCGGCGCCGAGCGCGCCCTGTCGGTGACGCGGCCGAATCGCGGTGGCACGGGCCCGGACGAGACGAGCCGCCTGACGGTGAAGATTCCCGCCGGCGTGCAGACGGGCTCCAAGGTGCGGCTGGCGGGCCAGGGGGCTCCCGGCCTGCGTGGCGGCCCTCCCGGCGACCTCTTCATCGAGACCGAGGTGATGGAGCACCCCCTGGTCCGTCGAGAGGGGGATGACCTGCACCTGGACCTTCCCGTGACGGTCTCCGAGGCGATGTTCGGCGCGGAGGTGCGCGTCCCCACCTTCCAGGGCGAGGTCACCGTCAAGGTTCCTCCAGGCTCACAGACCGCCCGGCAGATGCGCCTCAAGGGGCGCGGAGTACCGTCCCTCAAGGGCGGAGCCGCCGGGGACCTGTACCTCCACCTCCAGGTCAAGGTGCCGGATGCCGACACCCCGGAGACGCGGGCCGCCGCGGAGGCCCTGTCCAAGGCCTACCGCGAGGATGTACGTCGCGAGCTGACGCTGTGATGGCGTTGGCTCTTGTCCTGGGCGCCGCCCCGTCATAGACGGCCCCTCTACCTTCTTCACACGTCGCCGCAGGAAACGGAGCACACGCGCACATGGGCCTCTTCGACATCTTCACGGGCGGTTCGGGGCCCGAGAAAGCCCTCAAGCTCAAGCCCAAGGTCACCCAGAAGTACGGTGACCCGGCCACACGGCAGAAGGCCATCCAGGAGCTGGGGGAGATGAAGTTCCCCGAGGCCGTCTCCGTCCTGCTCGCACGCTTCACCATCACCGTGGACCCGCTCACCACGGACGCGGACGAGAAGGAGCACACCTTCGAGCTGGTGAAGGCCTTCGGCAAGGACGCCGCCGTCCCGCCCATCGTCGAGTTCCTCAGCAAGACGGAGCAGGCCACGTCCTGGGCCCTGCGACTGCTGGGCGAGCTGCTCAGCGAGGAGGACGTCACTGGAGCCTGCGTCAACGCGCTCCAGCACCTGTCCACCACGTACACGAAGAACCCGGAGAAGAAGGTCGTCCTCCTCCACCACATCACCGGCCGCGAGGACGCGCGCGTGCCTCCCGCCGTGCTCCCCTTCCTCGAGGACATGTCGGACGACGTGAAGATCGCCGCCCTCAAGGCGCTCGCCTCCTTCAAGTACGAGCCGGCGCGCGAGCCCATGCTCAAGCTGCTGACCGCCGACGAGACGGCCCGCCGGGTGCAGACCTCCGCGATTGCCGCCCTGGCGGACGCGGGCTTCAGCGTGGCGAGCCACCGGACCCAGGTGGAGCCCCTGCTGGTGGAACCGTTCGTCGTGGACAAGGACGGCCGCATCCAGCGCAAGACCTGAGCCGGGCTGTCCTGTCGGGCAGCCGACACGGCCACTGTCCTCCGGATGGCCCTGCACACCAGGGCCGTTCCCAGGCGCTCGGAACTTGAAGCAGGATTCTCCCGTGCGCTCGAAGAAGAAAGGGGCCCTGGCAGAAGTCGTGCCGCTGCGCCCCAACACCTCGAAGAAGTCCACCCGTCGCGCCGTGAAGCCGCCTCCTCCCGCGGACTCCGACGCCACCGCACGCGCCCTCCTGGAGATGGCGCGGCACCTCACCGACAACGCCGGCCCCACCGAGGCGCTGCGGTCCCACCTCCAGACGCTCCACGCGCTGCTCAAACCCAAGGTCTGTTACGTGGCCCGCTACTTCCCTTCCCGGGAGCAGCTCCACGTCGAGCACGTGCGCGGGCGCTACGACAGCCGCGTCGTCGCCGCCGTCCCGGGCGAGGGCGTGGTGGGACGCGCCTTCTCCGAGAAGAAGCTGCTGCACGAGGCGGACACGCTCGCCGTGCCACTCGAGAGCCCCCACGGCGTCACCGGCGTCCTCGTCGTCCTGGGCGCTCGCCGCACCGTCTCCGACACCGTGATTCAGTCCCTGGCCGCGCAGCTCGCCGCCGCGTACGAGGTGGCCCGCCTCCGCGACGACAGCGCCCGCAGGAACAAGGACCTCCAGACGGCCATCGCCGGCCTCAAGAGCCTGGAGCAGAACCGCGAGGAGCTGCTCGGCAACGTCTCGCATGACCTGAAGAACCCGCTCACCACCATCAAGTCCTATCTGGCGATGATGGGACGCGAGAAACTGGGGCCCCTCACCGACTCCCAGCGCCGCGCGGTGCAGATCTGTGACCGCAACTCCGACCGCATGCTGCGCATGGTGAATGACCTGCTGCTCATGTCCCGCCTCCAGTCCGGGAAGATGCAGCTCAACCAGCGCCCCTTCGGCCTCAAGGCCGTGGCTGAGGAAGTGGTCCGCTCGCTGGGCGTCCTCGCCGAGCACGGCAAGGTCCAGGTCACCATTCCGCCCTGCCCCGAGGTCTTCGTCCGAGGAGACCGCGAGCGCATCGCCGAGGCCATCCACAACCTCGTGGAGAACGGCATCCACCACAGCGAGGCCGACGACAGCGTCGAGGTCAGCGTCTCCACCGAGGATGGACTCGCCACCCTCACGGTGAAGGACAGCGGGCCGGGCATGTCCGCCGAGGCGCTGGAGCACGTCTTCGATGCCTTCTATCGGGCGCAGCCGGGCGTACCTCGGCCTCCGGGCGCGGGGCTCGGAATCCCCCTGGTGGGAAAGATTGTCGCGCTGCACGGCGGCCGGGTGGAGGCCAAGAGCGTGCTGGGTGAAGGAAGCACCTTCGAGATGGTGCTGCCCATGTTCGCCGGGGCGGTGAACTCGCCTGACCTGAACCAGGCGGCCCCCAAGGCGGGCGGCATCCTGCTCGTGGAGGACGATGCGGACTGCCGCGAGGTGCTGCAGCAGGTGCTGGAGCAGGAGGGCTACCGGGTGATGGCCACCTCGGGAGCCTCCGAGGCGCGCTCCATCCTCTCGCACATCCGACCAGCCATGGTGCTGCTGGACCTGCGGCTGAGCGAAGAAGACGGGCAGTCGGTGCTCCGCTTCATCCGTGGCAACGAGTCGCTGGCGGACATCGTCGTGTACATCATCTCAGGTGCCAGCGAGGTGGCCTCCCTCACGTCGGGACAGGGCCTGGAGCGCATTGACGGCTTCTTCGAGAAGCCGCTCCAGTTGCCCAAGCTCCTGGACACGGTGGCGGCGGTGGTGCGGCCCAGCCGCCGGGCTCCAGCAGTCCCCTAGCGGGAAGAATGGACCGCGGAACGAACAAGAGGTGGCCGTAAGCCACCTCTGCTTGGCTAGTATCCGCGCCGTCCCATGAGCTCCTCCGTCTATTCCCGCCACCGCGCCGCATTCGCCCAGGCCCTCGCCAACGCCCTGGGCATGCCGGCTGCCGACATCGAACCCCAGGTCAAGCCCGCGGAAGCCACGCATGGTGACTTGAGCTTCGCCACCTTCCCTCTCGCCAAGGCCCAGAAGAAGGCGCCTCCCGCCATCGCCGCCGGACTCGCCCAGACGCTCAGCGTGCCGGGGCTCGAAATCAAGGCGGTGGGCCCCTACGTGAATGCCCGCTTCACCCTCATGCCCTTCACCGCGGAGGTGCTCGACAGCGCGCGCTCAGCGGGCCTGGCCTACGGCGGTGACGCGGATGCGGGACGCGGCAAGACGGTGACCATCGACTACTCGTCGCCGAACATCGCCAAGCCGATTGCCTTCCACCACATCCGCACCACGTTCCTGGGCCACTGCATCGCCAACATCTACCGGGCGCTCGGCTGGCGGGTGGAGGGCATCAACTACCTGGGCGACTGGGGCAAGCAGTTCGGCCTCGTGGCCGTGGGCTTCCAGGAGTACGGAGACCCCGCGCGCATCGACGACATGGGCCACCTGGTGGAGGTCTACGTCAAGGCGAACAAGCGCGCCGAAGCCGAGCCCGAGTTCGACGCGAAGGCCCGCGACTTCTTCCGTCGCATGGAGGCCGGTGACGCCGAGGCCCTCAAGGTGTGGAGCCAGTTCCGCGAGACGAGCATCCGCGGCTTCAAGACCATCTACGCGCGGATGGGCATCGAGTTCGAGCACATCGAGGGCGAGAGCCGCTACCAGGGGAAGATGGACGCGGTCATCGAGCAGATCGCGAAAAAGCCCGGCGTGAAGGAGTCGCAGGGCGCGCTCATCGTCGACCTGCCCTATGCGGAGAACGAGCCGCCCATCCTCCTCAAGAAGAACGATGGCAGCACGCTCTACGCCACGCGAGACCTGGCCGCCGCCGAGGACCGCTACGAGCGGTTCCACTTCGACAAGTCGCTCTACGTCGTCGCGCAGGACCAGGCGCTGCACTTCCGCCAGATATTCCGCACGCTGAGCGAGATGGGCCAGCCGTGGGCGGACCGCTGCGTGCACGTGGCCTTCGGCCGCATCCACGGCATGAGCACACGCAAGGGCCAGGTGGTGCAGCTCAACGACGTGCTCGACGAGGCCAAGGAGCGCGCCTCCGTCAAGGTGAAGGAGAACCAGGAGGCCGGCAGGCTCCAGTCGAATGACCCGGACCAGCTCGCCGAGCAGATCGGCCTGGGCGCCATCGCCTTCGGCGACCTCAAGCACAAGCGCGCCAGCGACTACACCTTCGACTGGGACGAGGTGCTCAGCTTCGAGGGCCACACGGGCCCGTACCTCCAGTACGCCCACGCGCGCGTCGTCAACGTCCTGCGCAAGGGCGGCGGCGCTCCGGCCAGCTACGACGCGAGCCTGCTGACGCTCCCCGAGGAGCAGGCCCTGGTGCGCGAAATCATGCGGCTGCCCGAGGTCGTCAAGGACGCGGCCGAGCAGTATGAGCCGAGCCTCGTGGCGCGCCTGCTGCTCGACGTGGCCGCGGCCCTCAGTCGCTACTACACGCTGGGCAATCAGGAGCGGGACAAGCGCATCCTCGTCGAGAACGATGACGCGCTGCGTTCAGCACGACTCGCCCTCACGGACGCGGCCCGGGTTACTCTCGCGGCGGGTCTGACACTTCTGGGCATTCCAACGCCCGAGAACATGTAGCCCCGGGGGCTGCCTTGGAAACCGCGCTGTCGCCGTCTGCGAATCAGGGAGAGTCCTTGCTGAAGGCCGAGTTCGGCCCGATGGGCCGGGCATTGGGTGCGCGCTACCTGGAGAGCGTGCACTTCCCGCCCGAGGCCGAGGACGAGCTGCGCAACCTGCACGCCAAGGGTTTCGTGGTGCACGTCATGCGCTCCACGGCCTGGGTGAACTTCCTCTATCTGACCTGGGCCATGGTGCGCAGGACGCTGCCGCCCATCCGCGCGGTGTCCAACCTGCGCCCGTGGTTCACCAAGCCGTGGCGCCAGACGAAGCAGTCCGGCGCGTTCCACGAGCGCTTCGAGTACGCGCAGCAGAACGGGGGCAGCGGACTGGTCTTCCTGCGCCGCACCGCGCTCATGCACGCGTCAGGGAAGGAGACCCACGAGGACCCCTTCCCCGCGCTGGTGGAGCTGGCGCGCAAGTCGGACCGGCCGGTGTACCTGGTGCCGGAGCTGTTCGTCTGGGAGAAGCGCAGCGCCCGGCTCAAGCCCAACTGGGTGGACATGGTGTTCGGCAGCCCCGAGGCGCCGGGCTTCCTGCACTCGATGCTGGCGTTCTTCCGCAACTACAAGCGCGCCCAGTTCCGCGTGGGAGAGCCCATCGACCTGCGGGCCTTCGCCGAGCAGAACCCGAAGGACTCCGTCGAGGTCCTCGCGCGCAAGGTGCGCAGCACGCTGCATGTGCACCTGGCGCGGGAGACTCGCGCGGTGTTCGGCCCTCCGGCCAAGCCCGCCGAGCGCGTCATCGATGAGACGCTGCGCGACAGGCAGCTTCGCAAGGTGGTGGACGAGCAGGCCGCCGAGTCCGGGCGCAAGCAGGAGAGCGTGCTGCGCGAGGCCCGCCGCAACCTGGAGGCCATCGCCGCGAAGCCCAGCCCCACGACGCTGGCCTTCGTGGCGCCCGTGCTGGAGTGGGTGTTCAACCGCATCTACGACGGCATGCACGTCGACGAAGCGGGCCTGCATCGCGCGCTCAAGGCCGCGACGCGCGCGCCCATCGTCCTGTGCCCCAGTCACAAGAGCCACGTGGACTACCTGGTGATGAGCTGGGTGCTCTGGAACCGTGGCTACGCGGTGCCCCTGGTCGCCGCGGGCGCCAACCTGTCCTTCTGGCCCCTGGGCAGCATCTTCCGCCGCTGCGGCGCCTTCTTCCTGCGCAGGTCGTTCAAGGGCGACAAGGTCTACGCCGCGGCCTTCAAGGCGTACGTGCGCAAGCTGGTGCACGACGGCATCCACCAGGAGTTCTTCCCCGAGGGTGGTCGCTCGCGCACCGGCAAGCTGCTGTCACCCAAGCTGGGCATGTTCACGTGGCAGGTGGAGTCGGTGCTCGAGGGCGCGCGCAACGACTTGCTCTTCGTGCCGGTGGCCATCGACTACGAGAAGGTCGTCGAGTCGGGGAGCTATTCGAAGGAGCTGGCGGGTGGAGAGAAGAAGCCCGAGGACCTCAAGGCCCTGTTGAGCACGCCCAAGGTGCTCGCGGCGCGCTACGGCCGAATCCACCTGGGCTTCGATGAGCCCATCTCCCTCATGGAGTTCATGAAGGAGCGCGGCCTCAACCCCGACGAGCCGGTGACGGACGAGCAGAAGAAGGGCCTGGTCCGCGCGCTCGGCAACCGCGTCATGTACGGCATCAGCAAGGTGTCCACCGTGACGCCGCATGCCCTGGTGAGCACGTCCCTGCTGGCCCACCGGCGCCGGGGCCTGACGCAGCGGGAGCTGGCGGACCGCATCAGCATCCTGCGCCGCATCGCACAGGAAGATGGCGCGCCCCAGTCTCGCGAGCTGGGCAATGCCCCCAGCAACCCGGAGACGATGGGCCCCATCCAGGACGCGATGCGCACCTTCATCGACGACGAGATGGTGCGCACGCAGGAGGCGAAGGGCGACGTCATCTACCAGGTGGAGGACAACCGCCGCCCGGAGATGTCCTTCTACAAGAACACGCTGATGAATCTGGTCTCGGCGCGGAGCCTCGTGGCCAACGCCATCCTGGCCGCCGGCTCGCCCGCGCCCTACGACGCGGTGAAGGCTCGCGCCCTCTTCCTGTCGCGCCTCTTCAAGGTCGAGTTCATCTACCGGGTGAACACGACGTTCGACACCATCTTCGCGGAGACGGTGGAGCGCCTGGTCCGCATGGGCCTGGTCATCAACGAGGGCGAGTCCCTGCGCGTGGCCCCGGAGCCCCATGCCCGGCCGGAGCTGGAGTTCCTGGCCGACCTGCTGCGCGACTACCTGGAGGCATACCTCCTGGCCGCGATGACGCTCAACGATGTGGCCACCGGCGTCGCGGAGGACCGCAAGGCCTTCATCCGCCTCGCCCTGGAGACGGGCCGCGCGGAGTACCACGCCGGCCGCATCACCGCCGCCGAGTCCCTGGCCAAGGTGACGCTGGAGAACGCGGTGACCTACCTGCAGGACCAGAAGCTCCTCGTCGAAGAGGACAAGAAGCTCAAGCTGGGGCCGCAGGCCACGGACGCGGAGGCTCGCCGGCAGCTCGCCGACGACATCCGCGAGTACCTCAAGCGCTGAAACGCCGCGCCCACGGGCCGCACTGTCGCCATCGACGGTGCGGCCTGTCAGCGAGGCGTGTGAGGATGGAGGGCATGCTCGTCCGCCCTTCCCTCCTCGTCCTCGCGCTCTGTGGCGCTCCGCTCCTCGGCCTCGGCTGCAAGTCGTCCCCTCCCGAGCGCGACACGCCCTCGCGCACCTGCGGAACCTCCATCCACGACCTCGCCTGGATGTCCGGAGGCTGGCGCCAGGACAAGCCCGGCAGCGCGCTGGAGGAGCACTGGACGCATGCGGACGGCGGCACGCTCTTCGGCGTGAGCCGCGCCATCGTCCGCAACAAGACGGTGTTCTTCGAGTACATGCGCATCGAAGCGCGCGCCGACGGGCTCTATTTCGTGGCCCAGCCCATGGGCCGCCCGGGCACGGACTTCAAGCTGGTGCGCTGCAACAGCACCGGCGTGCTCTTCGAGAACCCCCAGCACGACCACCCCAAGCGCATCTTCTACCAGCGCCCCTCCGCGGACCGCCTCACCGCGCGCATCGAAGGCGACGAGAACGGCAAGGCCGTGTCGCAGGACTTCGACTTCACGCGGCTGTAGCCAGGCGCTCCCGGCTCACGGCGCGGTGCGGAAGACCACCCGCACCTCGGTGGCCAGCGGGTTGCCCTCGAAGTCGGTGAGGACGTCACGCAGCACCAGCGTGTACTGCGTGTTCGGAGACAGCGTGGAGCCCTCGGCGGCCATGGCCTCCACGGTGTACTCGATGTCGCCCCGCCCCACGTTCTGGTCCAGCTCCGGCACCTCCGGAGCGAGGATGGTGAGCGGGACTTCGTCGCGCCCGGCGAACACGGCGATGCCCGGGCGAAGGCTGCGCACGTCCATCGACTCGGAGAAGGTGATGCGCAGCGTCCCGCCCGTCGCCAGCACTCCGCCACCACCCGGGTCCGTGGAGATGACCCTGGGCGGCACCGTGTCGCGTCGCTCGTAGATGGCCTCCCCTGGCTCCAGACATCCCGACAAGGACGTCGTCACGGCCAGGGCCGCCAGCAGCGTGCCCTTCACGAAAGACTGTCGTGCGCGCATCACCGGCACCCCTTCTGCGCCAGGCTCTCCGACGAGTGGCACTTGAGGCAGGCCCGGTCATTCGCGGACGCCAGCTTCTTGCACGACTGCGCGAAGCCCGCCGGGTGCGGGTTGATCTGCCGCCGGGTCGACAGCTCGGAGTGGCAGCTCGTGCAGGACTCCTCGCGGTGGCAGGAGATGCAGCTCGTCAAATCCCTTGATGCGGCGATTCCGTGGTGCTGGGGACCGGGCAGCTCCACCCACGCCGCGTAGTCCGGATGCACCTTCTGGTTGCGCGGACGCAGCGACTTGTCCGCGTCCATGCCCACGCCCACCCGCTCGTGGCACGCGGCGCAGAAGGACTGCGCCCGGTGACAGCTCTCGCAGCGGGGAGAGCCCGCGCGCGCCTGCACCGGGTGCAGCGTGATGTAGTCGTTCGGGTGGATGGACAGCGGCTTCTGCATGCCGTCGTGGCACGTCTGGCAGTAGCTCTCGCTGTGGCACTGCATGCACGTCATCCGGTCCGACTGCGCGCGAGCGCCGTGGTTGAACTCGTAGCGCGGCCCGTGGTCCAGGCCCAACGGGTTGCCCTGCATGGGGCGCAGCAGGCCCGAGTCGAACACGAGCTTCAGCCGCCCCGTGGGCTCCGTGGGGTGACACGTGGCGCAGGTGTTGGAGGCCACGTTGCCGTCGTGGCACTTGAAGCACGTGGCCATCTTCGGGAGCTGGTTGCGCGTGGCGAGCTTCACGTCCGTCATCTCGCCGTGGCACACCGAGCACTCCACCTTCTTGTCCACGTGCTGCTGGTGGCTGAAGTGGAGATTCGCCGCGGGCATGGACAGCTTCGCGGGCTCCTTGCGCACCGTGGCGTCGAAGCCCGGGTGACAGGTGTTGCAGCTCGACTTCGGGTCCGTGGGCTTGCCCTTCCGCCCCGCCTCGATGTCGTGGCACGTCTCGCACTCCTCGTGCCCGGGGAGGTTGACGTCCTTGGGAGACTGGCTGGCGCGGGCCGCGTCGTGGCACGTGGCGCACTCGGCCCCGGCCTCCAGGTGCTGCGCGTGGTCGAAGCGCAGGGGCACGTGCTGCGCGGGATACACGGCGAGGCTGCGCTCGCGAGCCGTGGCGGCCCAGGCGACGCCGGCGCCCACCATGGTGGCGAGCGCGGCCAGGGCGAGCAGCGCGTTTCGGTTCTGGCGGTGCGGCAGCATCTACAGGCTCGCCTTCAGGTCGAAGAGCAGGAAGCCCTTCGTGTCCGAGTCGGTAAACGGGTTGAAGTTCTGCTCCACCACCAGCGAGAGCCGCGTCGCGCGCGTCAGCGCCCGACTGGCCCACACCTGGGCGCCATAGAAGTTGCCCCCCAGGCGCGCGTTGAAGCTGTCGAAGATGCGAGCGAAGGACACCCGTGCGTCCAGGGTGAACCGGTCCCGGTCGAACGAGTAGCCGCCCGTGAGGTCCCCCCAGAGTTGATCTCCACCGAAGCCCGTGCGGTACGTCACATCCAGCGCGGAGCGGAAGGCCCCCGAGCGATACGCCGCGCCCGCGGAGCCACCAACACTGGTGGACTCGGGAGCGCCCTCGCCGTCCACGAAGGCGGCAATCGCGAGGTCCGGGTTGACGTTCTCGTTGTACTTGCTGCCCAGGCCCTGCACGTAGAAGCGCAGCGCGCCAGGGGTGAACAGGTCCACTCGCAGCCGCGCCTCGTCCCGGGGCGCCCACGCGAAGTAGTACCAGATGGAGTCCGCGGACAGCACGGGCGACAGCCGCATCAGCTCGGCCGTCGCCGAGAAGCGCGTGTCATCCCAGCGCAGTTGCGTGCGCACCTGGGCCACCTTGCCCTGCAGCACGTCGTAGTCCACGCCCGCCAGCGCGTTCAGTCCCAGGCCTCGGCCGTAGCGCGCCTCCACCGTGGCGCGCTCCAGGTTCGTCTTCCCGTCCGACAACGCCTTGCGGTAGCCCACCGCCGCGTTGAAGCCCTTCACGTCCTCCATCAACAGCTTCGCGCCGATGAGGGGCTCAATGGCATCGAGCGTCGGGTCCGCGCCCACCACGCCCTCCCTCAGGCGCCGCTCATCGCTCTCCCGCGTCCCCTCCAACTGGTACACGGACGAGCCCAGGAAGCTGGTGCCCTTCACCCACAGCCCGCCGTACACCTCCGCGCCCAACCCCAGGCGGGTCATGTAGCGCGCGCGCACGCCGTCGAACGCGAGGATGTCCGAGACGTCCGTGTAGAGCTGC
Source organism: Myxococcus sp. AM011 (assembly GCF_013372595.1). NCBI lineage: Bacteria > Pseudomonadati > Myxococcota > Myxococcia > Myxococcales > Myxococcaceae > Myxococcus > Myxococcus sp. AM011. The sequence continues at coordinate 15,276 of NZ_JABXEM010000157.1, read as the reverse complement.
CGGCCCAGGCGCCCCTCGAAGCCGCCCTTCGCGTAGCGCACGTACGCATGCAACAGCTCTGCGTCTTCGGACTTCAGGCCGTCGACGCGCTCGGCCTCGCCCTTGGGCAATCCGAAGTCCGCCCAGATGCGCAGGTTGGACTCGAAGCCCAGGTCCTGCCCGGTGGCGAGCTCGAAGGCGTTGAGTCCCAGGTATTGGACGATTCGCCGCCGGGGAAGCAGCACCGGGTCATCCGGTGTGCTGCCACGCCACGCACGAATCTGGTACGCCTGCGCCTCGGTTCGCGCTTCCACCAGGAACGCCGACGCGTGCGACGTCGCCGCTCCCAGCCCCACGCCCAGGGCACACAGCACACCCAGGGGTTGTGCGAGCTTCCACCACGTCCGCTGCGCCGTTCGAGCCAGGATGAAGGACGTCAAGGTGCAACCAGTATAGAGAAGTTGAAGTACGGACAGTTCAGCTTTTCGCTCCAAGGAGACGTCAAATTGGAAGATTCCGCTCCCAGCGACGCCCGGCCTCATGAGCCGACGGGGCCCTCCGAGCCGCCTCCTCCAGGGCCCCCTGAGCCGGGGAGTCCGCGGAGGCTCGCGCTGGCGGGGGCGGCGTTGGCGCTGGTGCTGTTCATCCTGGTGGGGGGCTCGGTCCAGTTCCTCAACGCGGCCTTCGGCATCTGGTTCACCGAGCTGTTCATCTTCCTGGCCCTGGGCTGGCTGCTGCCGCGCCTGAGCGGGTGGAAGCCCGCGCTCTACACCGGGCTGACGCCCCTGCCAGGCCTGCCCACCCTCTTCGGCTTCCTCCTGGGCGTGGCCAACTTCTTCGCGCTGGTGGTGCCCATCCAGTTCGTCGCGCAAAAGCTCGCGCCCGAGTGGCTGACGGAGATGTTCGACGGCTCGCGCCTCTTCGACCAGCAGACGCCAGTGGAGCTGGCCGTCATCCTCGCGGGCGTGACGGTGGCCGCGCCCTTCTGTGAAGAGCTGTTCTTCCGAGGCGTCTTCCAGCGGGGCATGACGCCGCGCCCTCCGGCGTCACCCGTGAAGGCCCTGGTGATTTCCGCCGTCGTGTTCAGCGCGTTCCACCTGGACCCGGTGGGCTTCGTGGCGCGCGTGGAGCTGGGCCTGCTGTTCGGCTGGCTCTACCTGCGCACCGGCTCGCTGTGGCCCGGTATCGGCGCGCATGCGGCCAACAACCTGGTGTCCTCCGTGCTGTTCCTCGCGGCCAAGGCGATGGACCAGGAGGCGACGGACACGGACACCTCGCCCCTGGCCGTGCTCTCGCTGGCGGGGCTGGGCTGGATGGGGCTGCTCGGGTTGATGACGTTCGCGCGCCACCATGCCTCCGTGTGGGGCGCGGGTGTGCCCCACAGCGACGAGAGCGCGCGGGAGACGCGGCCCGTCCCGTCCCTCCCGAAGCTGCTGTTGCCCTGGGTGACGGCGGCCACGGTGTCCCTGGTCCTCCTGGGCGTCGTGGACAGGCGAGGCATCTCCCTCAACCTCTTCGACGTGGCCAATCCCCTGACTCCGCTCAAGAAGGACGCGGAGCCCGGGCTGCAAGCCGAGCGGGAGGCACTGGAGGAGCTGCGGTCCGCCGCTCGCCGAGGCGATGCCCCCATGGAGGCGTACCACGAGGAGCGGCTGCGTCAGGTCAGCGCCCACAAGGCGGCGGGGGGCCCCAAGCAGCCCTGACGGGCGCGTGGGGCCGCTCCCCTTCCAACCTCAGACGAAGCGATACGAGCTGACGTTGAACACGGGGCCCACCATGGAGCTGGTGAGCACGTCGCGGTCCACGTCGCCCTCGGCCTCGATGCGCTGGCCGTCCTTCTTGATCTTCCGGTCGCCGCCGGCGAGCTGGTAGGTGGTGCCGTCATCACCTTCCAGCACCCAGACGCCTGTCTCCACGTCCTGGAAGACCACGCGCCCGGAGAGCTTCAAGGCGCGTCCTCCTTCTTCAGCATGGCCCGGGCGACGACAATGCAGAGGACGGTGTTGAAGCCCAGCCACGGCTTCGCCAGGAAGGTGAAGGGCATCCACGACAGCGCGGGCGCACCGGCCCAGGCCGAGTACGCCAGGAAACCCGCGAAGCCCAGCGCGAGTCCGCCCACCGCGGGACGCAGGCCCTTCCAGCCGATGGCCGGCAGCGACAGCAGCACGGGGATGAGCGCGCTGTAGAACAGCGGGCTCACCGTGCGCCCCCGGCCGAAGATGATGCGCTCCCAGTCGGGGATGGGCAGCGATGCCATCTCCACCACGTTCCCCGCCACGTCCGAGGAGCTCACGAACCACGTGCGCACGAAGTACACGCCCACGGTGGACAGGAGCAGCGGCACCAAGAAGGCCGGACGCAGCAGCGCGTTGAGGTAGCCCGGGCGCTCACGGCCGCGCAGGGTCAACAGCACGAAGGCCAAGAGGCCCAGCGCCCAGTACAGCGGCGGCCAACGCGACATCCCGCCGCCCAGCGACGCGAGCGACGCCTCCGCGTTGAGCAGACCGTGGCCGTACTGCTCGGTCCACGCCTGGTCCGCGACCTTCGCCGCGCCGGCATACAGCGCCTTCTCCACCGCGTCCGGAGTCTTCGCGCCCGCCGCGTACAGCATCGCGGCCACCGCGGCCACGTGCGGCGTGGCCATGCTGGTGCCCTGGTACGAGGCGTAGACGGAGCGCGACGGATCTCTCGGGTCGATGGTGTTCTGGAGGATGCCGCCCTCGTCGCCCTTGCGCTTGTCACCGCCGGGCGCCGAGATATCCAACTCCTTGCCGTAAGAGGAGTACGGCGCGAGCGAGCCATCCGGCCCCACCGCCGACACCGCCACCGCGCCGGGATACGCCGCGGGGAACTCGACGCGCGCGCGACCGCCATTGCCGGCCGCGGCGACCACGGTGACGCCCTTCTTGCGCGCGTACTCCACCGCGTTGGCCATCACCTGCGAGTAGCCGCCACCACCCAGCGACATGTTGATGACGTTGGCGCCCTTGTCCGCCGCGAAGCGGATGGCGTCCGCGATGTCCGCCGTGGTGCCGCCACCGAAGTGGTTGAGCACCTTCACCGGCATCAGCGTCGCCTCGAAGGCCACGCCCGCGACACCCTCACCGTTGTTGGTGGCCTGGGCGATGGTGCCCGCCACGTGCGTGCCGTGCCCGTGGTCGTCGTTGGCGTGCTCGTCGTCGTTCACGAAGTCGTAGCCGGGAACGAACTTCACGCCCTTCAGGTCCGGCACCTGCTTGAAGTCGTCGTGGTCCTCGTAGGCGATGCCGGTGTCGAGCACCGCCACCACCACGCCCTTGCCCCGGCTGCGCTCCCACGCCTTGGGCATGTCGATCATCTTCAGGTTCCACTGCCGCGTGTACTCCGGATCATTCGGAGTGTAGCTGGCGCGGACCTCCATCAGCGGCTCGGCGGCCTCGACGCTGGGGTGCTGGCGGATGCGCTCCAGCACGCCCTGCACGTCGTCCACGCCCACCGCCAGGGTGAGGGCCTCGTCGGCGCTCTCCACGGAGTTGAGCTCCAGGTCCACGCCCCAGTCAGCCTCCCAGGCGTCGAACTCGGCCTTCGTGGTGCCGTCCTTGAAGTCCACGAGGATGGCGTGGGGAACGACGTCCACGTCGTCAGCCAGGTTGTCGAGCGAGGCGGGAGGCGCGGGCGGACGCTCGGCGTCGCTCTCCGCGGACTTGCACGCAGGGGCTACCGTCACGGCCAGGGCCAGCGCGGCGCCACCCAGGGTCCATCGCACCATCCGCATCGGGCTACTCCTTGAGGAACGAGGCACGCTTCCGGAAGACCCTACGAACGAACGGCGAAACGATTGGGTCTGCACAGACAGTCTGTACGTCCGCTCTCCCGGCGTGCAAGTGCGGGAGGCTGAAGAAATGTGAAGAAGTCCGCTGGGTTGCAGCGCATCGGTCATCCGCCGGAGAGCCGCTGGAGCCAGGTGGACACCGCCCGTCCCACCTGCGGCAGGTTGCGCTGGAACGTCGCCCCCGCGTCGTCGATGACCTCGAAGTCCCCTCCGGCCCGCGCCACCGCCGCCGACACCGCCGCCCGGGGCATCCGCTGGTCCTCTTCCCCTTGGACCACCAACAACGGGCAGGTCACCCGCCCCAGCACCGAGGCATCCACGTCCGCCGGCGCCACGAGGCACAGCCCGCCCACGGCCGGGAACCTCGCCTGGAGCGCCAGGGCCACCTGGGCTCCTCCGTGGAGCGCCGCCACCGCCAGGGCGCTCGTCCCCGCGGTCTCCAGCAGCACCCGCATGGCCGCCTCGGCGTCCTCGAGCAGCGCCAGGTCCTTGCCCCGTGGCCCCTGACTCGCGCCCACACCCCGGTGGTTGAACCGCAGCGTGGGGAAGCCCGCGCTCGCCGCCGCCCAGGCCAGCTCCGCCGCGATGACGTGATCCATCCCCCCACCCTCGTCCGGTCTCGGCGGGATGATGAGCAACGGGGGCGCGCGCTTGCCGCGATGCGCCGTGCCCTCCATCACCACCGAGCCCACCGGAACCAGGGTGGAGCGCTCCAGGAACTGACCTTTCTGGACCATGTCACCCACACCTTAGGAGGGCTCTCGCCGAGCCGATACCTCTCCGGAGAGCTTTGACACGGCGCGTCGGAATTCAGCGTTTGAAGCGAATTACCGCGTTTGTGCGCAACTTCAGACGGGTTCCTGGGACAATGGGGCAAGGACTTTTCTTCCATCCCCCATTTTTGACCGCTGGAGCCTCCCCCCATGAGCACCATCGAGCGCGGCCGTACCCTCGTCGGCACCACCCCTCGGACGAACGTCGCGCGCACGGCTGAAACGAACACGGCGGCGACGCCCGCGGTGCAGCCGACGGCGCAGCGCACGAACGCGGTCGTTGACGGCTTCGACAGCAAGGCGGCGAACACCGCCTCCGTCGCGAAGGTGTTCACCGCTCCGGCCGGCTCGAAGGACAAGGTCTACGACGGCAAGCTGGTGGGCGCGAATGGCCAGACGTTCGAGCCCGGCACGCCGCTCAAGGACATCCCCGCCGTCACGCCTCGCAACAACCCGAACGCGACGGCCACGGTCATCTACACCAACGGCATCCGCACCGATAAGGACAAGCAGGGCGGGGAGCTGCAGGCGCTGGCGGACCGGACGGGCATGCGCGCCATCGGCATCCACAACGCCACCGAGGGCACCATCTCCGACATCCTTCAGTGCGTGAAGGACAAGATGGACAAGGGCACCAACCCCGCCGTGGACACCCTGGCTGACACCATCTACGGCGAGCTGAAGGCGGGCCGGGACGTGCACCTGGTGGGCTACAGCCAGGGCGGCCTCATCACCTCGCGCGCGCTGTCCGACGTGGCGCGCCGGCTGCGCATCGAAGATGGGATGTCCCCGGCGCAGGTCCAGCAGACGATGAGCAAGCTGAACGTCGAGACGTTCGGCGCGGCGGCCGGCACCTACCCGGACGGCCCCAACTACGTGCACTACGTCAACAACCGCGACGCGGTCCCCACCCTCTTCGGTCTGGGCAGCAAGGGGTGGACGCCTGGTGACCTGCTCCGCCATGCGGGCAAGGGCGCGCAGGTGCACTACTTCTCCGAGGACACCGTCTTCTCCGGTGCCCACTCGCTGACCGACACGTACCTCAACCACCGCGTGCCCTTCGAGCAGGCCCGGGCCGGCCAGTTCTGAGAGCCTCCCGTCAGTCGTGGTAGATAGACAGCCATGACGCGTGACGAGGCAACTCAACTGGTGCAGTCGTACCTGACGGCTCAGGGCGCTCCCCTGAGCCCCGGTCTCAATCAGAAGGGGCTCGGCGGAGCCGTGGTCGGCGAGGCGCAGGTGTACTTCGAGCACTCGACCGATTCGGGCGAGCTGAAGTGCAGCGCCCTCATCTACCGCTTCCGCGACGCGCCCCGCCCCGGCGTCCTCGACGGCTTCCGCGACGAGCAGAAGGCCGGCACGGACACGGGCGGCGGCACGGTCGACTTCGAGTCGGAGAGCAAGAGCCTCTTTCTCAGTCGCACGTACACGACGCGCCCCATCGACCTGGTGTTCGCCTCCGAGCTGAGCAAGCTGATGGCGGCGAGCCTCGTCTGGGGTGACACCGTGTTCGAGCGCGTCGCCTCGAAGGTCATCCCGACTCCGTCCCCCTGACATGGCCCTCGCGTTCTCCCGCCATCTCCAGTGGCTGCTGGCCACCATCGGCCTCGCCAAGCCCCCGCCGCCTCCGGGCGGCCCCATGACTCGCGAGGCCGCGCGAGCGCTGGTCCGCTGGTACCTGCAGACGCAGGGCGCCGGGATGAGCGAGGGCCTCAACGAGAACGGCCTGGGAGGCACCATGGTGGGCAGCGCGCAGCTCTACTTCGAGCACCACGCGGACACGCAGGTGCTGGAGTGCAGCGCGCTCGTCTACCGCTTCCGTGAAGACCCCAAGCCGGGTGTCATCGACGGCTTCCAGAAGGAAGCCCAGGAAGGCGCCGACACGGGCGGCGGCACGGTGGACTTCGAGACGGAGAACAAGAGCCTCTTCCTGAGCCGGAACTACGCCCAGATACCCTCGAGCGCCGAGTTCACGAAGGAGATGGAGCGGCTCATGAAGGCCAGCCTCGACTGGGGTACCACGGTGTTGGACCGCGTGGCCTCGCGCGTCTTCGGGACCTGACAAGCGCCTGCCCTCGCACGCGGGCCCGGGCGGAATCCCGGGCCCACGAGAGCGGCGGCGCTACACCGCCTGAAGCACGTAGAACTTGAGGTACTTGCCCTCGGGGAACTGCAACCGCACCGGGTGGTCCGGAGGCTGGTAGCGCTCCTCGACGAGTGCCAGGTCGACGCCGGCCTTGAAGCCCGCCTCGCGCACCGCGCCGATGAAGTCCTCGGGAGTCACACGCGCCGAGCACGACGCCGTGGCCAACAGGCCTCCGGGCCGCAGGAGGTTCAGCGCCTGCCGATTCAGGGACGCGTACCCATCCAGGGCCGCCTGCACCGCGCGCTGGCTCTTCGCGAAGGCCGGCGGGTCCAGGATGATGAGGTCGAACGTGCGGCCCTCGTCCTTGAAGGACTGGATGACCGTGAACACGTCCGCCGCGAGGAAGTCATGCTTCTCCGCGGGCAGCCCGTTGCGGGTGAAGTTCTCGCGCGCCAGGGCGATGGCCTCCGGGTCGATGTCCACGGAGAACACCGTGTTCGCCCCGCCCAACGCCGCGTTGACGGAGAAGCCGCCGCTGAAGCTGAAGCAGTTGAGCACGTCCCGGCCCTTGGCCAGTCGACGGATGAGGTGACGGTTCTCCCGCTGGTCCAGGAAGAATCCCGTCTTCTGGCCGCGCCACACGTCCACCATGAAGGTGACGCCGCGCTCGCGGATGGCGATCTGCTCCGGCGCGTCGGGCCCGTACAGCATGCGCCCCGAGCCTCGGCCCTCGTCCTCCTCCACGTCGTCCCGCGCCACTTCATCGCGACCGACGATGCCCTTGAGGCCAGGGATGCCGGCCTTGAGCGCCTCGACGATGAGCGGGCGATACGGCGTCAGGCCCGCCGAATACAGCTTCATCACGGCCCAGCCCGCGTAGAGGTCCACCACCACGCCCGGCAGCCCGTCGCCCTCGCCGTGAATCAGGCGGTAGCTGTCCGTGTCCGTCAGGTCGATGAGGGACTGGCGCTCGGCCAGCGCGCGCCGCACGCGTCGGGTGATGAAGCCCGAGTCCACCGTGTCCCGCGAGTCACGCGTCAGCACCCGCACCGCGATGGCGGAGTGAGGGTCGTAGTACCCCCGCGCGACGAACTTCCCGTTCTCCGTCAGGTCCACCACGCTGCCGGCGGGGATCCTCGGGATGTGCTCCAGCGCCTTGCGAAACACCCACGGGTGTCCCGCGCGCAGGTGGCGCCCCAGTCCCCGCGCCAGCTCCAGCTTCACGACATTCACGGTGTCACTCCTCACGAGCCCCACGGCCCCGCCGAGCGAGGAGGGCCCGAGCCAGCTCCTCGAAACCCTTCCCCTCGGCTGCCCTTGTAATGAAAGCCGGCGGCGCGTCGATGCGGTCCAACACCGCGCGCACGTTGGCCACGCCCACGCCCAGCTCGAAAGCCTGGAACATCGGGGCGTCGTTGAAAGAATCCCCTACATACACGTAACGGCCATCCCGAGGCTCCAGCCGCTCGCCCCACGCCACCCGCGCGAAGCGCCGCGTCGCCGTCAGCTTGTCGAAGCGACCGAGCCAGCAGTTGACGTGCACGGACGAGCGCACCGCCGTCACCCCGCGCGCCTGCAGCAGCGCCTCGATGCGCGCCGCCCCCGCCTCACCCAGGCGGGCCTCCTCGTTGTAGTCCACGGCCAGGTCCACTTCCGTGTACGCGCTGTCCACCGACAGCCGCGCCCCGGGGACCTGTTTCAGCACCCGCCCGACTTCCTTCTCGAGCCGACGCCGGTTCGCCACACGCTCGGCCGGCGCCTCCAGGTACACCTTGCGCAGCCCTCGCTTGCCTCGCAGGAAGAACAGGCCGCCGTTCTCCACGATGACGCCATCCACCGGGAGCTGCCGCGCCCACGCCTCGCCCCACCCCGCCGGCCTGCCGCTCACCAGCACCACGCGCAGCCCGGCCGCGGACAACCGCTCCAGGGCCCGCACGGTGTCCGAGCGCAGCTTGTGGCCGGTGGTGAGGGTGCCATCCACGTCCGTGAAGACGCCCTCGACACGGGACAGGTCCGCCTCGCGCAGCGGGCGCGGTTCCACCTTGCTGGACGCCGCCATCACATCACGTCCAACTGGGCCAACAGTCCCTGGAAGACCGAGATGGTGGCGTCGAGCTCCGGGCCCGTGAGCTGGGCCAGGGGCTGCTTGCGGACCTTGCGCAGGAACGCGTCCAGGTCGGAGGCCCGCCCGTAGAGGGACTGGGCGCTCGCGGCGGCCTCGGCCAGGAGACGGGCGGAGACGGGCGCGTCCGAGTCCACCAGCGACGAGGCCCGCTCCAGCTTCACGCCGCAGGAGGCCCACACCTCGCGGTCATGGATGATGAGCACCTGGCGCTGATTCACGGCGGACAGGCCCCGGACGAACGCGTCCAGCTCGCTCACCACCTTGATGAGGTCCTCACGGGCGGGGTTGGGCAGGATCGCCAGCCGCCCTACCTCCGCGCGCATCTCCACGATGTGGCGCTTGTCCTGCGCGCGCAGGTTCCGGTACGCGGCCGTGCGGCCGAAGGCGTCCATCTCGGTCTGGAGCTGCTGAGCGTTCCACTGCACGTCCTCGGGCTCCGCCTCGCGAACCTTGTTGTGCCGCGCCGTGAGGATGCGGCCCAGGTCCGCGGTGATGGCGCGCACCGTCACCGCCGCCTTCACCTCCGCCTCGTGCCCAGGCACCACCTGCGCCCGCGTCACTTCTCCGAAGGTGCTCGCCGTCTCGAAGACGAGGTTGCTGACCTCCTCGCGGAAGCGCGCCCGGAAGCGCTGGATTTCCGCCAGCAGCGTCCACCTGTCGCTCACCACGGAGGGGTTGCGCATCGCCTCGCCGAGCTGGGTCACGCCCTGGGCAAGCTGCGACATCGCCTCCCGGAGCAGCGCGGATGGGTCCTTGGAAGGCGCGCCGTCCATCTCCCGCATCAGGTCCGCGAGCCCCTCCGAGGACTGCGCGGGGAACTGCTCGCGGATGACGTTCAACAGGGCGTTGACGTCCATCACCGTGTCTCGGATGACGGGCGCCATCTCCTCCCAGAGCGAGAGGTCCGGGCTGGAGTCCACCACCGGCGTCTCGTACTTCACCAGGTCCATGTCACTCAGCCGGCCAATGGCCTGGGCGGCGGCGGCGTACACCTTGCGCAGCCGGCCCGCGAAGACGCGGTCGGGGTGGGCCTGAAGGATTTCCTCGAGCCTTGGGGTCAGGGAGGTCTGCGGGTTATCGGCGTCAGCGGACACGGGGGGCACACTCTAGCGCTCGACTTCCGCGCGGGGGAGTTCTAGCACTCGGACCGGGGCCGCGCCGCAAGGCCCGGGAGCGCTACGGGATGATCCAGGTCTGTCTGCTGAAGGACGGAACCCTCTTCACCGGGGGTGAGGAACTGCTCGCCGAGGAGGGCCGGAAGTGGATTGACGTCCTCCACCCCGACGAGGCGGTGATGGGACGACTGGCCGAGCGCTTCGGCCTCCACAAGCTGGCCGTCGAGGACTGCCTCCACCTGGACCAGCGGCCCAAGCTGGAAGAGTACCCGAACCATGTCTTCATCGTCCTCCAGGGGTTCACCGCCGGGAAGGACGTGTGCGAGCTGACGCTGCATGAGCACCACTTCTTCCTCGCGAAGGAGTGGATCATCACCGTGCACGAGCTGCCCTTCGCGGGACTGGAGGCCGTCCAGCAGCGCATCCGCTCGGACCCGAACTCGACGCTCGGGCGCGGCACGGACTTCGTCCTCTACCTGCTGGCGGATGGACTGGTGGATGCGCAGTTCCCCATCCTCGACACCTTCAGCGACGAGTTGGAGGACCTGGAGGTGTCCATCTTCGAGCGGGCGGAGAAGTCCCACCTGCAGCGCATCTTCGAGATGAAGCGGATGCTGGTGCAGCTACGGCGGGTGCTGTCACCGCAGCGGGACGTGGTGGGGCTGATGGCGCGGCGAGGCATCCCCTACGTCGACGAGCGCACCACCCTCTACTTCCGCGACGTGTATGACCACCTGGTGCGCCTGTACGAGCAGATTGATGCCGGGCGCGACATCCTGGGCAACGTCATGGACGGCTACCTGTCCATGGTGGCCAACAAGACGAACGACATCACCAAGCAGCTCACCATCTTCGCCACCATCTTCCTGCCGCTGTCGTTCATCGTCGGATTCTTCGGGCAGAACTTCGATGCGCTGTCGAGTCGGGGGGCATACATCGCCATGTGGGTGATGATCATCGCCCTGCCCGTGGGCCTGTTCTTCTGGTTCAAGCACAAGCAGTGGCTCTGAGCCCCGCTTGGAGGACGCATGCTGACCGTCACCGTGGATGGAATCCCGCTGCACTACCGCGACGTGGGCCAGGGTCTGGCCGTGCTGTTGCTACACGCCTTCCCTCTCAACGGCGACGCGTTCGACGCCCAGGTGAAGGCCCTGTCCGGGCGCTACCGCTTCATCGTCCCGGACATCCGGGGCTTCGGTCAGAGCAAGATTGGTGAAGGCCCCACCGAGATGTCCCGCATCGCGAGCGACGCGCTGGGGCTGCTCGATGCGCTGAACATCGACCGGGCCGTGGTGGGCGGCGTGTCCATGGGTGGCTACGCGGCCATGGCCCTGTTGCGCGAGGACGCGGGCCGGGTGGCGGGCCTCGTGCTGATGGACACGCAGTGCACCGCCGATGACGACGCGGGCAAGGCGAAGCGGGAGGCCTCCGCGAAAGAGGCCCTGGAGAAGGGACACGACGCCGTCATCCAGGCGCTGATGCCCAAGCTCATCTCCTCGCCTCCGGACTCGCCGGTGGGGCGCGTGGTGGAGGCGCAGATTCGCACGGCCTCTCGCGAGGGCATCGCCGCGGCTCAGCGAGGCATGGCGCTGCGCCCGGACAGCAAGGACATCCTGGCGCGCTATGCCGGACCCGCGCTGGTGGTGGTGGGCGAGCACGACGCCATCACCCCGCTGGAGAAGGCGAAGCAGATGGTGGACCTCGTCTCCGGAGCGAAGCTGGAGGTCATCCCCGGCGCCGCGCACCTGTCCAACCAGGAGCGGCCGGAGAAGGTCAACGCGGCGCTCGACACGTTCCTCTCGTCGCTGCGCTGAAGCTCAGGAGCCTCGCGCCTTCGAGCGCCGGGCCTCCTCCAGGACATGGTCCTTGAGCAGGTAGCCGAAGCCCGCGTTGTGGAGTCGGAGGAGCAGTTCCTGTCGGGTGGAGCCGAGCCTCTCCGCGGTGTCCTCCATGTTCCACGAGGACGCCGCGAGCTGTTGCAGCAGATATGCCCTGCGCGTCTGCGCGGCCGAGAGCCGGTAGGTCTTGAGGTACTCCAGGGTGCCATCGGGGCCGACGATGGCCTCGCCCAGGTGGTTCTCCTCCGAGGGAACCAGGCTGGTGTGGAAGTGCTGGAGCAGGAAGGGCCCGGCCTCGTAGACCTTGCGCGACGTCACCTCCACGCCGAACAGCCCGCCCGCCATGAAGCCGTGGAAGGCAGCCCAGTCCGCGCGCATGCGCGCCACCTCCGTGCGAAGGTCCTCCACGCTGGACACGCGCTTCGCGTCCAGGGACAGGCCCAGCTCCGGGGCCTCCAGCAGATATCCGTACTGGAGCAGCAGGTCCCCGTAGAAGTCTTCGAGCAGCGTGCGGTGCAGCAGCCGGTAGTCGTCCGGATGCGCGACGACGAATGCGGAGAGCAGCTCATCCGCGTTGAACAACAGCAACCCCACTTGCTGCTCGTGGACCTCGAAGGTGCGCAGCGCGCCGTCCAGCGCGGAGCTGGCCCACCCGGGTACGACGCCCTCGACTCGCGGACTCAGCCCGTGGGACAGGGCCTCCCGCGAATACTCCGCCCAGGCGATATCCGGCCCGCCGAAATGCAGCGCCAGGAAGCCCTCCATGGCGAGGTGCAGCGGCAGCATGCGCAACTGGTTGCGGTCTTCTCGGTGCACCATCCTGTGCAGCAGCCGCACGGAGAACGGGCCCACCTTCACCTTCTTGCCCTCGGGCGCCTGCAGGCGCGTGCCGTAGACGGCCTCCGCCTGTCGGTTGCCCCAGCTCACCACCATGCCGTGCGGAATATAGGAGCCGTACTTGAGCCCTCGGCTCGTCGGCGCGCCCTCCAGGGCCACCACCGACAGCGGCGCGTCCGAGTAGTCCCTCCGCGCGAAGCGAAGGTCTCCCTTCACCTCGTCCCGCAGCACCGGCACCAGGCGGATGCGGCCGAAGACTTGCGAGGGCGCCAGCCGCAGGCCCTTCGGCTCCAGGCGTTGAATGAGTCGCGTGTCCGTCATGCCTCGCCCTCCTCCACACTCACGGACACTCCCGGTGCCGCGCTGGCGATCCTGTGTGCGTCCCGCTCCAGCCAGGACACCACCCTCGCGGAGAGGTAGCGCTCCAGCTCCGCCAGCGACGCGGTGCCCTCCGCGAAGCGCGCGAAGCCCAGCACCGTGGGCACGTCCTCCGCATCCCTCACGCCCACCGTGGCCACCGCGCCACCAAACGAGCGCGGCGAGTACTCCTCCGCGTCGAAGACGGGGTTGACGTGCACCAGCGCCGTGCGGCGCCCCGGGTCCAACCGCTCGCGGAACACCCGCGTCAGCTCCGCCACGGCCTTGGGCGGGTCATTGTCGTAGCCGTCGGAGACGATGACCACCAGCTCCGCGCCCCACGCCAGTGCGTCCAGGAGCGGCGTGGCGAGGTCCGTCTGCCCGCGCGCGGTGACAAGCAACGGCTCCTCCACGGGGCACGTCCAGAAGGCGCGGTACTCGCGCGCGGAGGCGGACAGCAAATAGTGCGACGCCAGGGCCACGCCCAGTGGACGCCGCCGCTTCTGCAGCGAGCCCGACGAGGAGTAGCTGTTGTCCAGCACCGCCGCCACACGCCCGAGAGAGGCCGGTGCCCGCGCCAGCACCCGCGCGGACGCACGCTCCAGCGCGGTGTGCAGCTCGTCCCGACGCGCCTCGCGGACCTCGTCCTTCATCGACAGGACATAGAGGGCCAGCTTCGTCAGCGGCGCGCGCGACAGGTCCACCTGAGGCTCCACGGCGCCGTGGCGCGCGGCGGATTCCTGGAGGCGCAGCCGCTCCGCCTGGGTGAGCCGGGGCTCGATTCGCTGGAGGAACACGTCCCGGGGGACGCCGTGCTTTTGCGCCAACCCCTCCGCCACGGTGTAGGGCAGCTCGTAGAGCGCCTCCTGGGCGAAGTGGGCCTTGCGGAACGTCTCCAGCAACGGCTGCGTGTAGACGCGCTTCTTCCAGCCATGGAAGAGGAACGGGCCCAGCTCACCGTCCAGCTTCAGGTGGCCATGCACCACCGCCGCGCGCAGCTTGGCGCGGTACTTCACCGCATCGAAGGGGAGATTCGAGCGCCCCGCCAGGTACTCGCGGGCAATGGCTCGGGCGCGGCGGTTGTTGATGTGCCGCGAGCGCAAGGACTCCAGCACCCGGAAGGCCCGCTGCGTCGGCAGACCGCGCAGCGCGGCGGCGATGAGCGAGCCTTCCTCCTGGCGCTCCACCGGGTCCGCCGGACTGCCGACGGCGAGCAGGTTGAGGATGATCTGCGCCTGGTTGAAGTGGTTGATGCCCGCGGCGAGCGTGCGCCGGTACAGCCGCCGGTAGTTGCCGAGGATGTACTGGTGCAGGAACTCGATGGAGACCGACTGCCCGCGTGCGTCACCGTAGAACTCCCGCTGACCCGTGCAGGAGAAACACGCGTTGACGAACATCACCAGGTCCTCGCGGGCGACCTGTTCGATGCGGACTTCGGCGGCCACGGCCATCGCGCGCACTGCCTCCAGACAGGAGAGAGGAGCGCCGCTCGGGGAGAAGTGAAACGACCAGCGTGTCAGGCTCCAAAGGCTTGAATCGGAAGTCGCATCGGAGTCCCGCGAGCGGCGGCTCCGACGCTACCACACGTCCTGTCCCGAAGAGTCCTGACGCCCGCCCTCAGCGCCTCACGGCTGGCACGTCACCTCGGAGTTGTCGACCTCGCAAGAGGCACACGTCGCCGTCTCCACCAGGGTCCCCTGGCGGCACTCCAGCACGGCCTTGCCATCCTGGCGGCACAGCCCCCGGCCCTCGGAGCTGGAGGAGCAGGCATCCCCCGCGGCGTTGCCGGAGGTGTCGCACCGCACGGCCTCGTCGGACTCGCGGCAACCGAGCGGCCCGCGACAGGGGACCTCCCGCCACGTCCCGGAGCGGCACTCCAGGGCGAGGACATTCTCCTGACAGACAAAGGTGCCCGCCTCATCACAACTGTCTCCCGCGCTGGCGCCACCGCAGCCGGAGAGGAGGAGGGAGCCAACGACGGACACAAGGACGAAGAGAGAGCGGTTCATGAGCTTGCGGCCAATATTTCGAGCGGACCGCCGCCGGTCAACCACCCAGTGTCGACTGGAAGAAACGCCGGAAATTTCCTCCCATGACTCGTTCCACCCAGGACTCTGGATGTCGGCGCAGCAGTGCCGTGGTGAGCAGGTGCAAGTCGGTGACGTCCTTCATCCCCCGTGGCAGCGGCACCATTCCGTCGTAATCCGAACCCAGGCCCACGCCCTCCTCGCCCATGACGTCCACCGCGTGTTCGATGTGGCGGACCACGTCATCCACCGCGTCACCCCCTAGATAAACGGGGGCGAAGATGATGCCCACCATCCCGCCCCGGTCCGCGATGAAGCGCAGCGAGGC